>NZ_NQXW01000014.1:0-62184 GCF_002287425.1 Megasphaera sp. ASD88
TTGAAACAGTTGTTGAATAATGCTGCGTTTTCCTTCGGTCATAATGACCTTATGTACCGGTTTCTTTTCTCTTGCCATGATAGTAAGCCTCCTATGATTTAGATTGTATCATAGAAGACCTATACCTGGCAGTTATTTACAGAAAAAGCTTCACATAGTCGTTAAAAAACGGGGCTATCGCGCGAAGAGGATATTTCTTCTTTATGTGATAGCCCCGTTTATGTTACTTAATTTTCATATGTGTAAATATACATCATAAGTCGCCCAAAATGCATATATTTTATTATATGGTATTACAATAAGTGATTCTTTTTTCCTAATTCGGTGATATATTCTACAGATACTTTCGCGTACTTTGCTATGGCTTCTTTCGCAACGCCATCTTGCAGCATCGCCAATATCATCATCGTTTCTTTCTTTTTTGCCCCCTTTTCTTCTCCTGTTTTCTCGCCTTCGGCAAACATTCTCTTTAATTCCATCGCTAGCGTCATATACTCTCGCCTCGTTTCATCGTGCTGTTTCACACGCCGTACTTCCTTATCCACTTCCTGCACAAACACACCTTCGGCCGCCTTGCCGTCTACGTACCGCAAAAATGCCCGCACGTCTGGGTCAAGGGTTGGACTGTCGCCCTTACTATTTAGAAATATTTTCGTCGCCTCGTCATTCAGTTCTATGCCCTCCTGCTCTACGCAGCGATTTCTGAACGTGTACATCGGCAATCCCTGATCAAAAGCGTCAAACGTACAGATAAATATAATATACGCTGGGTTCAGCTTACTGTAATCGTCGCCCTTTTCCAGAACGTCCATATCAATCATAGCCTGATAATACCGCGTCCGCTTGGCGAGGCCGTTTTCCTTTTCATTGGTGCACTGCATTTCGATGTCGAATACCCGTCCCGTATTGTCTTTGACATAGACATCCAAGCGTATGTTTTTGCTGTCCAGCTGGATATCAATGGTTTTCTCTGTATCAGGATAGGTAATGTCAGCTATCTTGATTTGCAGAATCTTTTCGATTAAATACTGACACAATCGCTTGTTGCGCATGACCTTTTGAAATAAAAAGTTATCCTGTATAGTCAGTTCTTCCCAATCCTTGATCCGCTTCACGGCATCGCCTCCTTCTACTTGGATTATACCAAACAACTGTACGCATTGGCAATAAACAATATATGCCTAATAGGAATACACAAATAAAATAAAGATGCCTGCACGCGCAGGCACCTTATACTGGATTACAGCAAATGATTCCTGTCTCCTAACGTCGTCCTATAGGCCAACGGCCTTCTCCGTATCGGGACAAGAAACTCTGCCCGATTCTTCGCTATGCGTTTTCCCTGTTTTAGGGGGAACGTTGTAATCTAAGTGGGACACCTTCATTTTTACTTCATATCATGCTTTATGGCGTTGTTATATTTTTCCGTGTCGTGCAGTACTGGTACGGCGCTGTATTTCTGTATGGGTTCTGTGACGAAAAGTATGATATAATAAAACCTACACGGATTAGGTTTTTGAGGTTTTGACAAAAGGATGTAAGGTATCATGCTGTATAATCCCTTATTAGATACGTTTGTGTGCGTCGCTGAAGCGGGCAGCTTCAATAAAGCGGCGGAGGAGTTGTTTATTTCGGCTCCCGCCGTGATTAAGCAGATCAACAGCTTGGAACAGGAGGTAAGGCTTCGCCTGTTTGTGCGGACGCATCGGGGCTTAACGCTGACGGAAGCGGGCAAGTCGCTGTACAAGGATGCCCTGTATATGCGGAAGTATTCTGACGGTGCGCTGGACCGGGCCCGCGTCATGGCGCGTCAGGAAGGCCCCTGCATCCGCATTGGCACGTCCCTCATGACGCCTGTCGACATTTTGCTGGAGCTATGGCCGCGCATATATAAGCAGATTCCCGACGTCAAATTTCAGGTCGTGCCCTTTGACAACACGCCGGAAAACGCCAGGGAGATTTTGCGGAATCTGGGCGAGCGCATTGATATCGTTGCCGGCGTGTTTGACGAGGGCATGCTGGCCTATCATCCCTATTGCCGGACTATCGAGATTGCAGACGTGCCGGTTTGCGGCGCCGTCAGCCTGGATCATCCCTTAGCGAGGAAGGAACGGCTATGCTGGTCTGATTTGGCTGGCGAGACGCTGTACATGATCAAGCCCGGCTGGTCTACGACGATGGACGCGTTGCGGCAGACGATTGAACGGGACTATCCTGATATTCACATTCAGACCTTTGATTTTTATAACGCCCAGGTATTTAACGCCTGTGAAAACGGCCATGCCGTGCTCATCGCCTTTCCCTTCTGGAAGGCCGTGCATCCGCTGCTGAAGATTATTTCCATCGACGAGGCCGGCAGCATGCCCTATTGTATTGTGCACAGCCCGAAGCCAAACGGCACGACGCAGCGTTTTTTAGACGCTGTCACTCATATTGTGAAGACGCCTGTATAAACCAATCGTTTATACGGTAAAACTAACCGAGACTTCTGTGGGAGTCCCGGTTTTTTTATACTATAGATATCAGGAGGGGAGGTTGATACCGATGAAATCAATATGGATTGCAGCCGCCGTCATGGCGTCGCTGGCGGCAAGTCCTGCTTCTGCCATGAAGCCGGTGACGATCGCAGACCAGGGCAGCTTTATGGCCGGCGGAACGGTCGTCACAGCTCCGGGAGCCTATGGCGGCAATACCAATCCGCTGAATCAGGCTGGACAGACGCTGCACGGCGATCACGCCTACGTGTTTTATCAGATACCGGCTCAGGCCCACAATACGGCGCTGGTTTTCCTGCACGGGTACGGTCAGTCCGGCAAGACCTGGGAAACGACGCCTGACGGGCGCGACGGATTTCAAAATATTTTTTTAGAAAAAGGCTATAAGACCTATATTGCAGACCAGCCGCGGCGCGGCAGAGTCGGCCGGTCGACGGAGCCGCAGGCTATCGGCGCTGTGCCTGACGACCAGCTGTGGTACAACAATTTCCGTATTGGCCAGTGGCCGCAGAAATTTGACAATGTCCAGGTCAGGGATGACGCGGTGTGGCGGGATCAGTTTTTCCGGCAAATGACGCCCGATACGGGAGCCTATGACGAAGCCGTTATCAGCGACGCTATGAAGGCTGTGTTTGACAAAGCCGGCGACGGCGTGTTTATCACCCATTCTCAAGGAGGCGGGCCGGGCTGGCGTACGGCCATAAAGAGCAGCCATGTCAAAGGCATTATCGCCCTCGAGCCGGGGACGTTTTTTTTTCCTGAAGGGCAGGTGCCGCCTGTAGAGGAGACGACGAGCCCCTTCCCGGCGGCTGGCGTAGGCGTTCCGATGGACGACTTCATGAAGCTGACCCGCATTCCCGTGCTGGTGCTGTACGGTGGCAATATCCCGGCGGAGCAGACGCCTGTCTGGGGATTGGACAACTGGCGGGTGCGCCTGAACCTTGCTAAGGCCTGGGTCGACGCGGTGAACCGCTGCGGCGGCGACGCGACGCTTATCTATTTGCCCGATATAGGGATATACGGCAACACGCATTTTCTCATGTCGGATTTAAATAACCGGGACGTCGCCGATGTCATGGAACGGTGGATGAAAGAAAAACATTTTGATTAATATGGATTAATAAGGAGAGAGAGAGTATGAACTATATTACCTTAAATAACGGCGTAGAAATGCCTGCCGTCGGATACGGCGTCTATCAGGTTTCGCCGGACGAATGCGTGCGCTGCGTCGAAGACGCCCTGCATGCAGGGTACCGCCTCATCGACACGGCGCAGTCCTATGACAATGAATACGAAGTAGGGCAAGGGCTACGGCAGTCCGGCGTCGTGCGCGGCGACATCTTTTTGACGACGAAAATCTGGATTGCCAATGCCGGATACGAAAAGGCGAAGGCGTCGATCGACGATTCCCTGCGCCGTCTCCAGACTGATTATATCGATCTCATGCTGATTCATCAGCCCTTCGGCGACTATTACGGAACGTACCGGGCCATGGAAGAGGCGTATAAGGCCGGCAAGCTGCGGGCTATCGGCGTATCGAATTTCTTTGCCGACCGCTTTATCGACTTGTGCCATAATGTGGAAGTCATGCCGGCAGTGAATCAGGTAGAAACGCACGTATTCCATCAGCAGGCGGAGCTGCATGCTATTATGGACAAGTACGGCGTCGTTCACGAATCCTGGGGCCCCTTTGCCGAAGGCCGCAAGGATTTCTTTACCCATCCTGTGCTGCAGCGCATCGGCACGGCTCACCACAAGACGGCAGCCCAGGCGGCGCTGCGCTTCCTCCTGCAGAAGGATATCGTCGTCATTCCCAAGTCGGTTCATAAGGATCGCATGGTTCAAAATCTCGATATTTTCGATTTTTCTTTATCGGACAGCGAAATGAAGGAGCTCGAAGGACTGGATGAAAAGGAAAGCCTGTTTTTCTCTCACTACGACCCGAAGATGGTCGAATGGTTTTATGACATGGTAAAGGCCCGGAAGCTGCGGAAGTAGGGGCGGAACGGCAGAAAAAAAGCCCTGCCACAAGGCAGGGTCTGCTGTGATCTATTAAAGGGCGTCGTCGATGATGGCCTCAGCTATTTTTTCTCTGTCGGCGTCGCAGATGGTAAGCTCGCCTGACTCCAGGGCTTTTTGGTAGAAATTGCGTTTCCACCGCAGCGTCGCCAGGATTTTCTGCAAGTCGGCGATTTGCTGCTCTATTTCTTCCTGCTTGCGGACGAATAGTTCGTAGCGTTTTTGGACGGACGGGAAGCCTTCTTCACACCAGTCGATGTACTGGCTGATGTCCTGGAGGCTCATGCCGGCCTTTTTCAGGCATTCGATGGTGTTGAGCATGACGACGTCTTTCTGCGTGTAGACGCGGCGGCCGTTGGGCAGGCGCTTGATATGGCGCAGCAAGCCCTGGTCTTCGTAATAGCGGAGCGTCGGCGTGGAAATATTCATTTTCTGCGCTAATTCGCCGATGGTGTATTCCATGAAATGTCACCTCGTTTATCGTAACATCATTGCATTTCCTATTGACATCAAGTTGACTTGAAGTTTTAAACTGATTATATCAAAGGCGAGAGATATTGGCAGTGTACATTTTTTTCGCTACGAGATTTATAATCATAAAAATATAAAGTATCGGGAGGTATGTATTATGAAAACGTATAAAAAAGCATTGCTGTGCGCTTTACTGGGAACGGCCGCGATGGGCGTCGGCTTTACGCCGGCTTATGCCGCGGCGGCGAACGCCGTACCGACTATCGGCACGCGTCATTTACCTGTATTTAACGAGCAAAGCGGCCAGGCGAAGACCTTTGCCAATGTGCCGGTAGAAGATGTCGTCAAATACAAAGGCAATCCGTACGGCCTTGTCTACGACGGGGCTATTAAGGAAAATGTGCCGGGCCAGGTCAATATTCATCCTATTACGTACGACCTGAACGGCATTCAGATCGCCGCCAACGTCTATACGCCGGCGAACTACGACCCCAATACATCTTATGCAGCCGTCGTCGTCGCCCATCCGAACGGCGGCACGAAGGAACAGGTCGCCGGCCTGTACGCCCAGCTGCTGGCTGAACAAGGATATATCACGATTGCCGCCGACGCGTCCTACCAGGGAGCCAGCGGCGGCTATCCCCGCCATACCGATAAGCCCCGGTACCGCGTCGAAGATATTCACGGCATGGTCGACATTATTTCCCTCTATCCCGGCGTAGATGAAAACCGCATCGGCGCGCTGGGCATTTGCGGAGGCGGCGGCTATACGTTGAAGGCTGTCCAGACGGACCCGCGCGTCAAGGCCGTGGCGACGCTGAGCATGTTCAACAGCGGCATCGTCCGTAAGGACGGCTATGGTGCGACGAACCCTGACCCGGCCGTAGCGCAGAAGACCATCGTCCAGGCTGCGGCGGCCCGTCAGAAAGAAGTGACGACGGGACAAATCGACTATACGCCGCGGACGGAAAAAGTCCTTACGCTGGAACAGGCCGACAAGCTGCCCTTTGATTTGTACCGCGAAGGCTATTATTACTACGGCGTCAACTACGCCCATCCCAATTCGACCTTTACGTATACGGTCAGCAGCCTGATGGATTTGACGACCTTCGACGCCTCGCACAACATGGATTTGATTCATCAGCCCTTGCTCATGATTGCCGGCGAAAAGGCCGACTCGCTGTACATGACGCAGGACGCGTTTTCCAAGGCGACGGGGACGAAGGATAAAGAGTTGTTCCTCGTGCCGGGAGCGACGCATATCCAGACCTACTGGGTGCCGGAATACGTCGATATTATTTCTCAGAAGCTGACGAAGTTCTTTAACGCCCATCTGCAGTAAGGAGCCAGGCAGAACGCAGCGTGTTGACATTGCGACGAACGGCGCGATATTATGAATACATGCATCGTGGGGCGGCCGCCTTGTGCAGTAAGGCCGGCGTCACGGCGAACAGCAGCAATAAGGGAGGATATGTCTTATGAACAGAAAAAAATTAGCAGCGCTTATCGTATCCGCCTTAACGGCGATTACCGTCACGGCCTGCGCAACGCCGCAGAAGGAAGGTGAAACGGCTTCGGCTCCGCAGTCGAGAGGGATTGCCGTCGACGCCGACGCCTCGGCGTCCATCAAGGGAGCCGCCGTGCCGGAAGCGAAGTCCAACGGTCAAAGCCGCGTTGCCGTCGTGTATTTCTCCGAGCCGGAAACGGCGCAGAAGTACGACGTACAGGGTTCGACGCAGTACGTGGCCCAGGTGATTCAGGATAAGACGGGCGCCGATATATTCCGTATCGAACGGCAAGTCGATTATCCGACGGATCACGACGCCCTAACCGACCAAGCGAAGAGCGAACGGGAGCAAGGTGTTCATCCGGCCATTAAGGATACTATCGGCGATTTGAGCCGGTACGACACGATTTTCCTCGGCTATCCTATTTGGTGGTACGACGCGCCTATGCCGGTGTACACCTTCTTGGACAATTACGATTTGTCCGGCAAGCAGGTATACGTCTTTGCGACGCACGGCGGCAGCGGACTGACGGGAACGGTGGAACGCCTGCAGGCAGCCGAGCCGGGCGCGCAATTCGGCAGCAGCGCCTTTGCTGTATACCGCACGGATATTGCGTCGACGTCGCCTATTTACGCCTGGTTAGGAAATTTGGGATATAAATAATCGTGAAGAAGGGAGCGGAGGAGTATGAAACAACGATTGCTTTTCTTAATGTCCCTGTTCGTTCTGATGACCGTCGACGGCGCGGCTTTCGCGGCAGCTCCGGCGGAGGATAAGGTGCTGTCGCCTCGGCAGGAGTCGATCGTCGTCATATCGGCCTTTGCTGCCCAAGGCGATTTGGAAAGCCTGAAGACTGCTTTGGATGACGGATTAAACAACGGCCTGACGGTCAACGAAGAAAAGGAACTGCTGGTACAGCTCTATGCTTATGCCGGATTTCCCCATAGCTTGAACGGACTGAATACGCTCATGACGGTGCTGGAAGAACGAAAGGCTCACGGCATTACCGATACGATGGGGCCTGACGCCGACCCAGTCAATCCGAACCGAGATCGTCACGCCATCGGCGATGCGAACCAGACGAAGCTTGTCGGCCAGCCGGTCAAGGGGAAGGTTTATGAATTTTGCCCGACGATCAGCGATTTTCTGAAGGAGCATCTCTTCGGAGATATTTTTGAACGGACGGTTCTGACGTGGAACGAACGGGAACTGGCTACCGTATCTATGCTGGCAGGCATCGGCAACGTCAACGCTCAGCTGGCGTCTCATATGAACGTAGCTATGCATAACGGCGTGACGGGCGATCAGCTGAAAGCCATGGCGAAGCTGCTGGGACAGCGCGTCGGCAAGGCGGCAGGCGATAACGCCATGACGGTAGCGAAAAGAGTATTAGGCGAATAAATGATAGGAGAGACGGAATATGAAAGTCATCTTAGTCAACGGCAGCCCGCACGAAAAGGGCTGCACCTATACGGCCTTGGACGAAGTCGCGAAGACATTGCGCGAGGAAGGCGTAGAAGCGGTACATTTCTGGATCGGCAATCAGGCCGTCCGCGGCTGTATCGGCTGCTGCCGATGCGACGACCTGCACCGCTGCGTATTCGACGACGACAAGGTCAACGAATTTTTGAAGCTGGCCGGAGACTGCGACGGGTTTGTCTTCGGCTCGCCTGTCCACTGGGCCGCCGCCGGCGGAGCCATTACGTCCTTTATGGACCGGGCCTTCTACGCCGGGCAGCGCCGGGAAGATATGCCCTTTTACCTGAAGCCTGCGGCCGCCGTCGTCTCAGCCCGCCGCGCCGGCACGACGGCGACGTACGACCAGCTGAATAAATACTTCGGCCTCATGCAGATGCCGATTATTTCCTCGCAGTACTGGAATATGGTTCACGGCCACTGCCCTGACGACGTGCGGCAAGACGCCGAAGGCCTGCAGACCATGCGCACCCTGGCTCGAAACATGGCCTTCTTCTTGAAATGCAAGGAAACGGCCCTGCAGAACGGCGTGTCCCTGCCTAAGCGGGAAGAACAGATATACACCAACTTCATACGGTAACGCCTCGAAACGGGCGCGGCGCTCCGGTTATGCGGCCGAGACACCGCGCCCCCTTTCTTTTTTCCTAAGGGTCTCTACTGGTTAAACCATGCCTGAATCGTATTTCTTAACAAAGAATACAAGTATTGGACGATGGTTCCGGCGGGACGTATACTGGAACCATAGAAAGGAACGACGAGAGGAGGGATCCGATGACCATTGACGAAGTATGCGAACGGTACTGCATTCCCAAGAGCGTACTGGAGGAATACGAGAAGCTGGGCTTGTGCAGCTCCGTAAAATGCGTTATGGGCCAATGGCAGTACGACGATATGGATGTAGAGCGGCTGAGCCTGATCATGACCCTTCACGACGTAGGGTTTACGAACGAAGAGGTAGAGGCGTACATGGGCCTTCTCTTGTCCGGCGGCGACACGAGGGACGCGCGGCTGAAGATGCTGGACAAGCTGCGCCAGCAGGCTGTCGACGAAATCCATTTCCATCAGAAAAAATTGGACTGGCTCGATTATCTGCGCTATCAAATCCATCAGCATAAGGAAAAAGTTTTATGACGAGGAGGAAAGAGAGTATGAGACTGGTCAAGCAGTATCTAATGGCCGGGGCCGTTGCCCTGACCGTCCTGTCGCTGACGGCCTGCGGCTCGGCGGCGGAGAGTAGGGGTTCTTCCACTCGTCCGGCAGAACAGGCAAAGGCTGCGGCACAGCAAACGCCGGCGGCGGAGCAGATCGTCCGCGTGACGGACAGCCAAGGAACGACGCTGACCCTGCATTTGAACGGCAGCCCGGCGGCAAAGGACTTATGTGCTCAGCTGCCTCTGGATATTGCGGTGGAAAACTACAGCACGAATGAAAAGATTTTCTATCCGCCGAAAAAGCTCAATACGGCCGATACGCCTATGGCTAAGCCGAAGGTGGGCATGGTAGCCTATTACGCGCCGTGGGACGACGTCGTATTGTTCTACGCGCCTCTGAACGGCGGCGAGCTGTACGAATTAGGATATGTAGAAGAAGATGCCGGCCAGATTGAGAAGCTGAGCGGCACGCTCCATATCGAGCAGGTACATCCATAGGGAGGGGGATATCATATGGAGTATACGAAATTAGGCAATACGGATATTACGATTTCCAAGCTGTGCCTCGGTTGCATGAGCTTCGGTGACAGGGCCAGCCAGATGCACGCCTGGACCTTGAATCTGCAGGACAGCGAAGCTATCATCAAGCACGCCCTGGATTTGGGCATCAACTTTTTCGATACGGCAAACTGCTATTCTGCCGGCACGAGCGAAGAGTATCTGGGCCGGGCTATCAAACGCAACGCGGCCCGGGACAAGGTCGTCCTAGCGTCGAAGGTCTATTTTAACGACGGCCATTTATCCAAGGAGGCCATACAGCGGGAAATTGATGGCACCCTGCGCCGCCTCGGCACGGAGTATCTTGATTTGTACATTATTCACCGCTTCGATTACGGCACGCCTATGGAGGAAACGATGGAAGCGTTGGACAGCCTGGTCAAAGCCGGCAAGGTGCGGGCCTTAGGCGCGTCGGCCATGTACGGCTACCAGTTTTACAATATGCAGCTGGCAACGGAGCGAAACGGCTGGACGCCTTTCTCGTCCATGCAGAATCACTACAGCCTGCTGTACCGTGAAGATGAACGGGAACTCATTCCCATCTGCAGCCAGATGAACGTATCCCTGACGCCGTACAGTCCCTTGGCGGCAGGACGGCTGGCGCGGCCTGAGTGGAAGGCTGATACCCTGCGCAGCCAGACCGACAAGGTCGCTGTAGAAAAGTACGACAGTACGCAGGTCATGGATTCGCGCATCGTCAAACAGGTGCAGGACATCGCGGCGGAACACGGCGCGACGATGACCCAGATCGCATTGGCCTGGCAGTTTGCCAAGGGCGTGGCGTCTCCTATTATCGGCGCGACGAAGATGAGCTACTTAGACGACGCGGCCGGCGCATTTGACGTGACGCTGACGGAAGACGACATGGCGCGGCTGGAACAATTTTACCTGCCCCATAAAGTCGTCGGCGCCCTCGACGAAGGCAAGCCGTTGCCGTCGGTGCTGGCGGCCAACGTTGGGACGTAAGGGAGGCGGTTGGCATGGACCGGCGGGAATTTTTGAAATGGACCGGAGCCGGCGCCCTGACCTTGTTTCTCAGCGGCTGCGGAAATATATTGACCCGGGCCGAAAGCGCGTCCGGTATCGTTGGAGGAGGTAAGCCTATGAATATCGTCGTAGTGACGGGAAGCCCTCATAGAGAGGGAACGTCGGATGTATTAGCCGACCGGTTTATCGAAGGAGCCCAGTCGGCAGGGCACAATGTATTCCGCTTTGACGCGGCCTTTGAAGATACGCATCCCTGTCAGGGCTGCGACCACTGCGGCATGGACGGCGACTGTATCTTTAACGACGCTATTTCGCAGAAGCTCATGCCGAAGATGCTGGAAATGGATTTGATCGTGCTGGTCACGCCGCTGTACTATTACGGCATGTCGGCTCAGCTCAAGACCGTCGTCGACCGCTTCTATTCGCGGACGGGACGGCTTCACGGCAAGAAATCCATTCTCATGGCTACGGCATGGAACAGCGCTGACTGGACGATGGAGGCCCTCGTCCACCATTATGAAACGCTCGTGCGCTACATGGAATGGACCGACGTCGGGCAAGTATTAGCCGTCGGCTGCGGCTACAGGGCGCTCATCGAGCAGTCCCAGTTCCCCGACCAGGCCTACCGCCTGGGGGCCAGCTTATAAGCTTATACATGTATTATTCTGTACCTGATAGGGAGGTCTTGAAATGAACTTTTTGAAGATGCAGAAAAAAGTTGCCGCTATCGTTGCGGCAGCTATGATTACGACGACATTAGTACCGATGGGAGCGATTGCAATGGCAGAAAATCAAACGGAAAAGAAAGCAGTAAAAATTGTACAGACAGCAGGACGGGATCAGCTCGGCGAATTTGCCCCTGAATTTGCCCGCTACAACGACGACATTTTATTCGGCGAAGTCTGGTCGCGCAACGATAAATTGTCCCTCCGCGACCGCAGCATCGTGACGGTGTGCTCGCTCATCGGCTCGGGCGTCATCGACAGCTCGCTGAAATACCACTTGGCGACGGCTAAGAAAAACGGCGTGACGAAGGAAGAAATGGCGGAAATCATCACGCAGCTGGGTTTCTACGTCGGCTGGCCGAAGGCCTGGGCGGCCTTCAACATGGCTAAGGAAGTATACGCCGAATAAGCTGCAGGACGGTAAATTTTACGGAGAAATATCTTGACATAAAGTTAACTCTAACATTTATAATGAAACATAATTAAAGTATATAGATAATATACATTTATATATGACGACTACACAAAGGAGTGACTTTAAATGAAAGATTTGTCGAGACGAGATTTCTTTAAATTGGCCGGCGTAACGGCTGCCGGCGTGGCCTTGTCGGGCGTAGGCCTGACGGACTTGCTGGCCCAAGCTCCCGTCGTCGGGGCGGCCGACGTGACGGGTAAAGCGACGGCGGGCTCGCGGGCCAAGGTGTACTTTACGAAGTACATCGACGCGGCCCATCTGATTCAGCTGTACGATAAGATCAACGAAGGCATTTACGGCAAGATAGCCGTCAAGCTCCACACCGGCGAAAAGCACGGCCCGAACATCCTGCCGCGGGATATGGTAAAGGAATTCATGGCTCATATTCCCGACAGCACGATCGTCGAAACGAACACGCTGTATGCCGGCGACCGCTACACGACGGAAGGCCATCGGGAAACGCTGAAAGTCAACGGCTGGACTTTCTGTCCCGTCGATATTATGGACGAATTCGGCGACGTCAATCTGCCCGTCCGCGGCGGCAAGCATTTGAAAGAAGTCGCCATGGGCGGCCACATCGTAAACTACGACTCCATGGTCGTCCTGACCCACTTCAAGGGCCACGCCATGGGCGGCTTCGGCGGCTCCGTAAAGAATATCGCCATCGGCTGCGCGTCGGGACAGGTTGGCAAGCGGCAGGTTCACGGCGTGACGGGTACGCCGCCGGAAGACTGGGGTGCCTGGCCGGCGAAGGAGCATCTCATGGAGCTCATGGCCGATTCGGCGAAGGCGACTGTCGATTATTTCGGCAAGCACATCGTGTTTATCAACGTCATGCGCCGCATGTCCGTCGACTGCGACTGCGCCGGCACCAGCGCGGCGGAGCCGACCATCCCCGATATTGGCATCGTAGCCTCGACGGATATTCTTGCCGTCGACCAGGCCAGCGTCGACTTGGTATACGGCCTGCCGTCGAGCCAGAATCATGACTTGGTGGGACGCATCGAATCGCGCCGCGGCCTCCATCAGCTGCAGGCCATGCGCGACCTCAAGATGGGCAACGACCAATACGAGCTGATTTCTATTGACTAACTATGCAAATTTCGTTTGCAGAGAAAGAAGGATATACGATGGATGAAAAAGAAAAAGCAGGGCTGTTCGGGTTAGGCCAGACGAACGACGCCTATGCCCAGTATTTTGTCGGCCAGAGCTATTTGAATTTGCTGACAAAGGATCGTTTGGTTACGGCCAACGTCACCTTTGAGCCGGGCTGCCGCAACAACTGGCACATTCACCACAAGGGCGGTCAGATTCTCTTGTGCACGTCAGGCCGCGGTTACTATCAGGAATGGGGCAAGGAACCGCAGGAACTTCATCCCGGCGCCGGCGTCAACATTCCGCCGGAAGTGAAGCACTGGCACGGCGCGGCTCCCGACAGCTGGTTTGCCCACGTGGCCATCGAAGTACCGGCAGAAGGGGCGTCCAACGAATGGTGCGAACCTGTCGATGCCGAAGCATACAATAAGTTAAAATAATACTTTTTGCTAAAGGAGAATGACTGATGAAAAAGATAATGCCTTTTCTCATGACGACGCTGGCGGCTCTGTCCTTTGCGGCTGCGAGCCCTTCACAGAGCATGGCTGCCGATACGGTTCAGCCGGTTCAACGCGCCGCCATGTCCGAAGCCGAAGCCGGCGCAGGTATGTTCGGCCTCGGCAAATCCAACGACGCCTACGCCCAGTATTTCATCGGCCAGAGCTATTTAAATCCCCTGACGACAGAGGGCCTGTCTATTTCCAACGTCACCTTTGAGCCGGGCTGCCGCAACAACTGGCACATCCACCACAAGGGCGGCCAGATCCTCTTGTGCACGTCGGGCCGGGGCTATTATCAGGAATGGGGCAAGCCAGCTCAGGAACTTCATCCCGGCGATGTTGTCAACATTCCGCCGGAAGTGAAGCACTGGCACGGCGCAGCTCCGGACAGCTGGTTTGCCCACATTGCCATCGCTGTGCCGGCTGAAGGTGCGTCTAACGAATGGCTTGAAGCTGTAGACGACGCCCAGTATCGTCAGCTGACATAGGAGTGAGATAGGATGAAAAAATTAGTTATGATGATAGTAACGGCCTTTGCGGCCCTGATGCTCGTCGGCTGCGGCGCGTCGGAAAGCGGCTCAGCCAGCGCGGCGGCTCCCCAGGCGAAGGCGGGAGCTATTGCCGATACGATAGACGGCGGCCTGCAGGGCAAGAAGGTCCTCGTAGCCTACTATTCGTGGAGCGGCAATACGAAAGCCGTTGCCGAACAGATTCAGCGGGAAACGGGCGCCGATATCTTCTTTATCCAGCCGCAGACGCCATATCCCGGCGATTACCGCGAATGCGTCGATATTGCCAAGAAGGAAATGAATGAAAACGCCCGTCCGGCGGTTGCCAATACGGTAGACAACATGGATCAGTACGACGTCGTGTTCGTCGGCTACCCGATTTGGTGGGGCAAGGCGCCGATGTTCGTGTACACCTTCCTGGAAAGCTACAATTTCCAGGGCAAGACTGTTGTTCCCTTCTGCACGACTGGCGGCACGCCTATCAGCGGCAGTATGGCCGACGCGCAGAAATCGGCGGCAGGGGCGCAGCTCGTGCGGGGCAGCGATTCGTCCGACCCGGCAGCCGTGTCGAAATGGCTTAAGGATATTCACGCCGTGCAATAAGCAGATGAGCGCATAGAAATGGAGGGGAAACGATGAAAGGAATAGCTTTATTGACCGGAATCATCGGAGCGGCTGTCCTCGTTTCCGCCTTCTGTGCCTTTGGGCCGGGCAGGGCCGATGCGACGGAAGAGCAAGTCGTCGTCATTGCGCCGGTCCAGCCGGCCTATGCCCGTCAGATAGACGTGGCCTTCGAAGGAGGCCGGGCCCGTGTCGGCTTGCTCGACAAAGAAGCGGCGATGGAATTTGCCGAACGGCAGCCCTTGTCCATCCAGCTGGAGAGGAAGCCCGAGCGGATTGTCGTAGCCGGCGTGCCTGACGGCGTTTTCCAAGGAACTCGCGGCGGAGTAGAAGCGCCGGTCATCGGCGACGTCGTCCTGGACGTCCAGGCCAAAGAGGTATATATCTGCTGCCGCGATATGGACGCGTCGGACGGCCGCGTTCTCTTGGGACACGTCACGTCCGGCATCGAGCCGCTGTCGCGCATGGACGGCGCCTTTGAAGCCTTCGCCATGGCGGCGGAAGATTTGTAAAGTTTTTGCGGCGGCGCTTTTTTATTTTTGCAGGCCGTGATACAATAAAGGCGACGTTTTTATAAAGAAAGAGGGACACACCATGCATTTAGGCGCACAGGAATTGATAGTTATCTTATTGATTGTCTTGATCTTGTTCGGCGGGAAAAAAGTCGCCGGCCTGGGAAAAGCGATGGGGACGAGCCTGCGCGAATTCAAGGAAGAAGTCAATAAGACGAGCGACGCCGTCAAAGACGGGGCCGACGCGGTGAAAGCCGAAGCGTCGGAAGCAAAGCAAGCGGCCGAAGGGGCCGTCAAGGCGGAAACGACAGACCGAAAGAACGAAGCAAACTAGACGGGAGCACGACGATGTATTGGAAGACGACGTATCTGTCGCCTGTAGGCGAATTAACCTTAGCGGAAAAAGACGGCTGCCTGGCCGGACTGTGGATTAAAGGGCAGAAATATTATCTGGCGTCCTTGGACGAGGACGATGTGTCCGATGGAGAAACGCCGACCTTGGCTAAGGCGAAGGGCTGGCTTGACGAATATTTTGCCGGCCGCCGGCCGTCCATCCTGGCCTTGCCCTTAGCACCTCAGGGGACGGCCTTTCAGCGCTGCGTGTGGCAGCTCCTGTGTCACATTCCCTATGGGCAGACGAAGACGTACGGCCAGATAGCCGAGGAAGCGGCAGCGCTGCGCGGGATACCCTCGTCCGCCCGGGCCGTAGGAACAGCTGTCGGACATAATCCTATTTCCATCATCATTCCGTGCCACCGCGTCGTCGGCGCGAAGGGCCGCCTCACAGGCTATGCCGGCGGCATCGATAAGAAAATACAGCTCTTAGCGCACGAAGGGGCCGACATGGAGCAGCTTCACCGATAACTGCATATATGCGAAAAAGCAGCTTGCCAAAGGGACAGGCTGCTTTTTTGTCGTGGTTAGGAGAAGGCTTCGATAAATTTTTCCGCCAGGGACGAGAAATACCGGTTTTTCATCCAAATGGCCGTCAGGCGCGTATAGAGCCGCGGCTCGTCGATGATTTTTACGTGCAGACGCGAGTGCGTCGCCAGCGTGAAGGCCGATTGGGGAAGGATGGCCATGCCCAATCCGGCGTTGGCCCACAGGAGGCTCGTGCGGGCGTCGTCGCTGCGGCAGAAGATCGTCGGCGTCATGTTTTGGGCGGCGCACGTATCCTGGACGAGCTGGTCGAAGCGTCGGTAAATGATGAGGGGCTTGTCGTCCAGTTCCTTTAGGGAAACCGTATCGCGGCGGGGACACCAGTCCAGCTCGTCGGTCAAGGCCAGGACCATGGGCTCTTCGCTGAGGAATTTGTAGTGAAAGGGCTCGTAATTGAAGGGCGTGCGGACGATGCCGATTTCGATGAGGCCCTTCGTCAGGAGGTCGATGATCTTGAAGGTATTGCCGTCGTATACCTCGAAGCGCACGCCGCAGTACTGGCGGTGAAATTGCTGCATAAAGGGGCGGAGGATGACGCTGCCTGACGACGATACCATGCCGATAGACAAGGTGCCGTAGACGCCTTCCTTGAAGTCCTTGATTTCCCGCAGCGTCGAATCGGACAGGTTGATGATCTGCTGGGCCCGGCGAAACAGGATTTTTCCGGCGTCGGTTAGCTCCGTCTGCCGGGAGCCGCGCTTGAACAGGGCGACGCCCAGCTCGTCTTCCAGATGCTTCATCTGCTGGCTCAAGGGCGGCTGGGCCATGTGCAGTTTTTTAGCCGCCGCCGTGATTTGGCCTTCTTCGGCGACGGTAATAAAGTAAAGTAGTTGGCGAATGTCCATATAAGGCACCTCTTTATATATGATTTTCATATGTATGGGCAATAAAACCAATATTTTTAATATATATTGCTTCGTGGTATAATCGACGATGAAAAGATATCACACGGAAGGAGTTTTCCTATGGAACCTAGACCCAGTATTATGGATAAGCCGAGAGACGCCCATTTTTATTGGACGCTGTTTAAGGCGACCTTTCTCGTCAGCGCCTTTACCGTCGGCGGCGGATTTATTATCATTCCCTTATTAAAAGCGAAATACGTAGATGAATACCATTGGATTAACGACAAGGACGCCTTAGATATGGTGGCCGTAGCGCAGTCCATGCCGGGCGTCATCGCGGCCAACTGCGCCATCATCTTAGGCTACCGCATGGCCGGCGTTCTGGGGACCCTCGTGGCCCTGGTGGCGACAATACTGCCGCCGCTCATTACCCTGTCCATCGTTTCGTACTGCTACGACTACTTTGTCCAGAGCGAAATCGTCCGCATGATCCTGCGGGGCATGCAGTGCGGCGCGACGGCGCTCATCGTCAACGTAGCGATCGACTTGTTAGTCAAGCAGGTAAAAAAGAAATTGGTCCTGCCCATGCTGATTATCGTCGGAACTTTTGTCGGCAGCATCGTTTTTGATATCAATATTATGGAATTGATCGTAATCGACGGCATCATCGGGTTTATGTGCATGCGCGCCGCCAAGTACAATTAGGAGGATGCCATATGATATACGCTATACTGTTTATTGAATTCTGCAAGGTCGGCCTGTTCTGCGTCGGCGGCGGCTACGCGTCTATGCCCCTCATTCAGCACTGCGTCGTCGATACGTATCATTGGATGACCATGAGCGAATTCGTCGATATTTTCACCTTGTCCCAGATGATGCCCGGCGCTATCGGCCTCAATGCAGCGACCTTCGCCGGCACGCGCATTGCCGGGTTAGGCGGCGCTATCTGCGCGTCCGTCGGCTTTGTCACGCCGTCCTTTTTCATCGGCATCGCCTTTGCCCGCATTTTCTTAAAATACGGTGACATCGGCCCGGTCCGCGGCATCCTGAACGGCCTGCGTCCGGCTGTCGTAGCCCTCATCTGCGCGGCCAGCCTGAGCTTTATTCTGCTGGCCTTGTGGAACGCCGAAGCGATTCCCCATGATTTTGCCGACTTTAAAGTCAGCGCGTTGGTTATCCTGCTGCTGGCCTTGGCGGCCATCCGCCGGAAATTCGGCGTCATCAAAGTGCTTCTCGGTTCCGGCGTCCTGGGCCTCTTATTTGGCCTGGCCGGCCTCCTGTAACAGATACTGGCCGGGAATGGCGGCGATAAACCGGCTTGGCCCGTAGACGTGCTTTCCTTCGCGGCGGTGCCAGCTTAGGAACAGCCGTTTCCTGGCTCGCGTCATGGCGACGTAAAACAGCCGCTTTTCCTCGTCGAGCTCGCGGCTGTCATCGGCAGTGCGGGACAAGGGAAAGACGCCGTCCTGAAGGCACGCTAAAAATACATAATCGAACTCCAGCCCCTTAGCCTGATGTACTGTAATAATCGGGATTTGGGGCTTTTTTTCCAGCAGGCTGTCTAATTCGCTGTTGGACAGGGCCGTGAGCTGGAGAAATTCCGTCAGGGCGTCGCGCGGGTCCTGGCCGGGGGTGTCCGTTTCCTTAGCCAGGCTGTACAGCTTGCGGATATTTTCCATGCGGTCGATGTGTTCTTCTTGTTCTGTGCGGCTCTGCCGCCCTTCATAGTAGTCTTTTACGCCGCAGCGGAGCATGACGGCGGCGATGAGCTCGCAGGGGCGCTGCGTGTACGACAGCTGCCGCAGTTCGTGGAGTTTTTCGCTTACCGGTTTAAACAACGAGGCATAAATGGCCATGCAGGACCGACGCTGGGCCGTATAGGGACGGATGTGCTCGTCCAGGGCGTAGCGCAGGATGGCCGCCGTGGCGACGATGTCGTCGAAGGCGTCGTGGCTCGACTGGGTGTCCGGCGTGAAACGGTTGCTCAAATAGCTGAGCTTGTGATTGGGCAGGTTGGGATAAAAGCGGCGGAATATATCCAACGTATCGTAATAGGCGATGTCGTCGGGGCTGTCCATGGACAGGCGTCGCAGCTCGCTGCGCAGGATGCGCAGGTCGTAGGACACGTTGTGACCGACGATGACGGCGCCGTCGGCAAACCGGAGAAAGTCGGCGAGGGCTTCCTTGGGGTCGCGGCCTTCGCGGCGGAGCAGTTCGTCGCTGATATGGTGGATATAGTACGAATCGCCGACGCTGCGGCTGGGCCGGACGTAGGCGTTGAATTTCCCGGCGATTTCGCAGCGCTCGTTCAGGCGGATCGCGGCAATCTGAATGATGTCGTCCCGCGTCGTGTCCGTGCCGGTGCTCTCTACGTCGAAGACGACGACATTGCCTTTTTCCAACGCCGTCAGCAGCAGGCCGAAGGGATCGCCGAAGGCTAGGGCGTCGCCGTCGATGAAGTCGCACAGCCCCAGACCCAGGCGGCGGTACGACGGGCTCTCGATGGTGTCGATGGTGCGGCGGCCGACGCGTTCGGCAAAGCGCAGGAGGATGCGCTTCAGGCTCAGGGCGTCGTGCTTGTTCATCGTCAGGCGCAGAAAGGCCGTGACGTCCTTGCATTCCTGCCGTTTAAACAACTGAAACTGGTCGATCATCGTAAAGGGCAGGCGCTGTTCCGGCGGCAGTCCCTCATTGTGCGAGCGGACGCCGTTCCAGATGACCTTATTGCAGCGATTCGTCCGGGTCATGATGCAGGCTCTAGTCCGTTCCTGCGGCGGCAATGCGGCGATTTGACGGAATATCCAGCGCGCTTCTTCCATGAAATGGGCCGTTTCCACGGCGACGATGGGTTCGCCCTGTTCATGGCCGGCAGCTGTGCCGGGCGCGGGATAAAAAGAGGCGACAGACGGGCCGAACAGGTTGGCCAGACAGTCTGACGACGCCTGGAGCAGCGTTTCCGTAGCCCGGTAATTTATCGTAAAGGTAATGCGGACGGGATGGTAGTCCGCAGTGAAGCGGCGCAGGATGGCGTCGGGGTGAGAGCCGCGCCATTCGTAAATGGTCTGGAAATAATCGCCGCAGAGGAGGATGATACGCCCCGGAAACAGGCGGGAAATGAGGTCGTATTCGATGTCGCTCGTATCCTGCATTTCGTCGATGGCGATGTAGGCGAAGCGGTTTTGCCAGCGTCGGCATACGTCGTCCTGCCGCAGCAGGAGAGAGGCCCGGACGATGAGATCTTCAAAGTCCAGGGCATGGTTGGCCGACAACGCCGCGGCGTACTGCTCCATGAGGCTGACGCCGTTTGTTGCCAGCCACTGCTCCAGCTCGGCGTCAACGTTGTCCGTATAATTCGTGCAGAATGAGCGGAGACGCCCGTCGTCCCGGCAGACTGCCGCAGCGCCGGCGGCAAAGTCGGCCAGTACGTCGCCGCTTTGGCAGTCATGGAGGGCGCAGTATTTTTTTGACGCTTCTATGAAATTTTGTATATTCTGCATCCTCCCCCGGGCAGATACATCGAGAGAAAGGGGCAGGCTGGCGACGATGTTTTTGCAGTCCTCGTCGTCGTAGACGAGAAAATCGCTGCATACGTCGGAGCCGGCCTTGCTTTCTTCCTTGATGAGAGAGTAGCAGAAACCGTGAATGGTCTTGACGACGACGTCGAGGCCTTTTTCGTGTGCCGTAGAAAAAATTCGATGTTTCAATTCTTTGCAGGCCCGGTTCGTAAAGGTCAGGCAGAGAATCTGAGTTCCTTCGGCTCGTCCCGACTCGACGATAGCGGCGACGCGGCGGGCCAGCACGTTGGTTTTTCCCGTGCCGGCCGGCGCGTTTAACAATATATGATGATCCAAATCGGCGACGACGGCGCGCTGTTCGGCGTTTAAGCCATGCAGGATAGCCTCATCCATAGGCGGGACTCCTTTCGTTCTGTGAAAATACTATGCTAATCATACCATAAAAAGAGAGGCTTTAAAAATTTGGCTGCTCCGTCAATTTCCGTCAATACCAGTCAGCCGGCGTCTATTATGAGCCGTACATGAAGCGATTCTGAGAGATGCATTAAAATCGGCAGTTTGCACATTAAAGGTAGATTAAATTTTTCAGAGGCCGCTCCGGGACGTGGTATGATGACGGTGTAACCCCGACGAGAAAGGAGGAGCATCATGGAATATACGAGGCCGTCCCGGCCGGCCTTTCGCGGCACGGCCCATGAAATCGTATCGGAACTGCTGGTTTACGCCGCCGATTCCGGCGCCAGCGACATTCACATCGAGCCGATGGACCGGGCCGTTCGTATCCGCCTGCGCCGCGACGGCGTGCTGATGTCCGTAGGAGAGTTGCCGGCGGAACGACTCGACGCGGTGACGGCGCGCATCAAGATTTTGGCCAGCCTGGATATTGCCAACAAGCGCCTGCCGCAGGACGGGCGATTCGTCTGGCCCGATGGACGCCGTCCCATCGACATGCGCGTCAGTACGATGCCGACGATTCGCGGCGAAAAGACGGTCATCCGATTGCTGGACGCCGGCCAGGTAACGCTGAATCTGGACTGCCTGGGCCTTGGCGACGATGTGGCGGCGTTGCTGCGGCAGCTGACGAAGCGGAGCAGCGGGCTGTTTTTGTACAGCGGCGCGACGGGCAGCGGCAAGACGACGACCTTATACGCCGCCCTGCAGGAGCTGCACCGGCCGGAAGTGAGCATCGCTACGCTGGAAGATCCAGTGGAGTATAAATTGGAAGGCGTCTGCCAAAGCCAGATCCATGTAAAAAGCGGATTGGAATTTCACAACGGCCTGCGGGCTCTGCTGCGTCAGGATCCGGATATCCTGGTCATCGGCGAAATCCGCGACGTCGAGACGGCCCGCATCGCCATCCGTGCGGCCTTGACGGGGCACCTCGTATTCAGCACCCTCCATGCGGCCAGCGCGGCGGAGGCGCCGATACGATTAATCGACATGGGCATCGCACCGTATTTAGTTGCCGACGCCCTCATCGGCATTACGTCACAGCGCCTGGCCCGCCGCTTGTGCAGCCGATGCCGCAGGCAGGAACAGCCCGGCAGCCCGTCGGCCTTTGTGCATCAAGGATGCGGACACTGCTTTCACAGCGGGTATGACGGCCGGTTCTGCTTGTGCGAGGTGCTGCCTATAGGAGAACACGTCAAAGCCCGTATCCGAAAAAACGGAAGCGCTTCTGATATCGCAGGGGCTGCGGCCCTGGATGGTGCCATATTTACGAAATCCCTGGTGCAGCGGGCCTTAGCCGAGGGCTGGACCGACGCGGAGGAAATCGGCCGCGTGTACAATGTAGGAGACGAAGTATGGACATAGCTGCTGTACTCGCCGCCGCCGTCCAATCGCAAGCATCGGACATTCACTTGCAGGAAGGCCGGCTGCCTTTGCTGCGCCTGGGGGCAGAGCTATTTCCCTGGGGAAATCATCGTGTAGGAGGTGAAGATATTTCCGCGTGGCTGCAGGCCTTAGGCCAGCCCTTTGACGGACGGCCCTATGTGTCGACGGCATTTTCCTGGGACGGGCGCGTCCGCTGCCGCCTTCATGGCAGCCGCGAGCAAGCCGGCGTTCACGTCGTCGTGCGGATACTGTATCCCCTCGATACGCTGCCGCCTGACGGTGACGAACTATTGCTGCGGCGGCTGAGCGGACTGGACGACGGCCTCGTGCTGGTATGCGGGCCGACGGGGAGCGGCAAGACGACAGCCTTATGGCGAATACTGTGCTGGGCGAATGCCAACCGCCGCTGCCACATCATTACGCTGGAAGATCCCATTGAATATGTCGTGCCGGGGGAGCTGGCCCTTATCAGCCAGCGGGAATATGGGATTCACTTCCAGTCCTTTGCCGAAGGGGTACGGGAAGCGCTGCGCCAGGACCCGGATATACTGCTTGTCGGCGAAATGCGCGACAGGGAGACCATGGATGCGGCATTGACGGCGGCGGAAACGGGGCATCTCGTCTTCGCTACCCTTCATACCCGCTCGGCAGCGCAGGCCGTCAGCCGCATGGCCGGAGCCTATGCCGGCGCGGAACAGGAAGAGATGCGCTGCCGCCTGGCTATGGTACTGCAGGGAATCTTGGCTCAGCGCCGGCGCGATGGAGCTGACGGCGCTTATATTGCCAGGGAGATCTTGCTGCATACGCCGGCCGTCGCTCAACTCATCCGCAGCGGCAGGGAGCATCAGCTGGCGACAGTTATGCAGACCGGCGCGGCCCTGGGGATGCGGACGATGGAACAAGCGCTGCAGCGGCATAGGCGGAATCTGATATGAAACGATTTGTTGTGACATGCACCGACATGCACGGACGGAAAATGACATACAAGCTGACGGCTCCCAGCTCGGAAGCGGTTCGCGCCATGGCTCGGCGTCGTTCCTGGCAAATCATGGCGATGGAAGAAACGACGCCCCTTTTGGATTTTGTATTCCGCCTCCGCCCTTTTTCCTATAAGACCTTGTCTCTCTTGTTTTACCAGCTGGGCGCGATGACCCGGGCCGGCATTCCCTTTGTGCAGGCCTGCCGGCTTTTATTGCACGACGTGACGAGCAAAAAGCAGCGTCAGGCTATGAAGCTGGCCGTCGACTATATGGAAAAAGGAATGGCCGTGTCGGAAGCTTTAGGGCAGACCGGGTTATTTCCTTCGCTGGTCTGCCGCATTGTCAGTGCCGGCGAGCGGGCCGGCAATTTGGAGCAGATGCTGTATCTTCTGGGCCAATATTACGAGCAGGCAGATAAGCAGCGCCGTTTTCTGATGGACGCCTTATCGTATCCGCTGTTTCTCCTGCTCTGTACGACGGCTATGACAGTCGGCATCGTCGCGTTTATCCTGCCGGTGTTTGAAGCTATGTTTAACCAGATGCAGATGCCGCTGCCGGCGATGACGGCGTATATGCTGGCCGGGGCGCATATACTGCAGTTTTACGGCGCTGCGCTGGCCGCAGGAGCTGTTGCGGGTATTGCGTCGCTGCTCCTTTTGCTGCGCCGTCCCGGTGTGCGGCGATATGCAGAAGACAAGCTGTTTTCCCTTTCGGCATTGCGGCGTCTGTGCGTGATTTTTTGCTGGCAGCGGTTCAGCCAAATACTGGCCGTGCAGATACGCTGCGGCATTCCCTTGCTGGACGCCTTGGACGATGGAGCTGCCGTCGTGCCCGTCGATTGGTTTCGTCGGGCCGTAAATCAGGCGGCGCGGCGGTTGGAAAACGGCAGCTCCTTCAGCCAGGCCGTGCGATTAGGCCAATTCGGCACGCCGTATATCGAGACGATGCTTTTAGTCGGGGAAACGACGGGGCGGTATGAAGATGCCCTGCAGGCTGTTTCCGAGTATTACCAGTGGCGCATCCAGTCGCGTCTGTCCGTCGTACAGCGTTTGGCAGGGCCTTTGATGCTCCTTGGCGTCGGCGCTGTTATAGGAACACTTGTCATCTCATGTATGTTGCCGCTGCTGGATATGGCGGCAGGCATGGTACCGTAAGAAATGAAAGGAGAGTTGTGTATATGTTCATTCGCATTCGTTTATGGTTATCTCCGTCCCGACGGAGAAAAAACGGGTTTTCTCTGCTGGAAATGCTGGTGGTTGTCAGCATCATTTTGATTTTAGCTACCGTAGCCGTGCCGAAGTTTACGTCAGCCGGGAAAACGGCGAAAATTGCCAAGATTGAAGCCGACTTGCACACGATCAGCAACGCGGCGGCGCTGTATGAAGTCGAAACCGGCGCGTATCCCGACTCCGTCGATGACCTGGTAAAGAAAGGAAGCTCCGGCAAAGCCTATCTCCAGTCCAAGCCGACATTGCCGGACGGAACGGAGTACAGCATTAACAGCGAAGGCGTCGTATCCGGCGTATTTGACGGCGTGACCTATGATTCGGCGGCCAGCCATCGGACGACAGCTGCGGAGAGCGGCTGATGACTGAGATATGACCGGCGATATGGCTGCCGCTTTGAGCTGGGGATACGGAATATGGCTGGCGGTCATGGCCTTATGCACGATTGTCGTCATCTATACGGATATATCCTGGTATTGGATTCCCGATGGGATTGTATGCGTTGCGGCGTTGGCAAACGGGGCCGCCGTAGCAGGCGGCCTCGTAGCTCCCTGCAGTGCAGTCAGCATCGGGTTTGCCTTGTCCTTTGCCCTGCTGTACTTTCTGTATCCGCAGGGCATCGGCAGCGGCGACGTCAAGCTGGCGGCGGCCCTGTGCCTGGGCTGCAGCGGCTCGACGGCCTATATTATGACGACGGCCGCGTTCCTGTCCGCTTTGATTGGGGCGGCTGCGTGGCGGCTCTATGCCCGAAAGAACTGCATTCCCTTCGGCCCGTTTTTGTGGATAGGATGGTGGATAGCCTTTGCGGCAGGAGAAGAACTTATGGTCTGGATGGCTGGCTAAGGCATGCCAGCGGTGCGAAAACGGCTATCTGTTGACGGAATACATCGTACTGCTCGGATTGCTGGGGTTATTTTTTACGTTGGCGATGCCTAAGATGACCTGGGATTCCCACCGTTATGCCGTAGACGCCATGACGCGGGAAATCGCCGTCGACCTGCAGCGCATGCGCCAGCATTCCCTGACGAACGGGATGGCCGATATGGACGGATGGACGTTGTCGCTGCGAAAAGACAAATATGTCATCATGCAGCGGTATACTGTCCATAAAACGAGGATATATCCGAAGGGGATTACGATTCCTACCGGAAAAAACGGACGAAAGGACTTTACGTTTGATGGCAAAGGAAGACCGCAGAGCGATATGGAGCTTACTGTCGCCAGTTCCGGCGCACAGCCTTATGAAAAGAAAATCATCGTGGCCGCTCAGACCGGCCGTATCCGCATCGAATAAGAAAAACGGATTTCTGCTGGCCGATGCCGTGACGGCGTCTGTTATCGGAATTCTCCTCTTTACGCCGGCGTTGATGCTGACGGCCCAGGCCGTTTCGGCTTACCGGCAGGCCCGCCATATTATCGGAGCTGCTGCTGCAGGGCGGTCGGAGATGGAAGAACTGCGCGGAGAAGACAGGAATTTTTCTTTGCAGAAAGAGGTGACGGGGCCGCGCGGCACGTATACGCTGCGCAGCCAGGCTGAGAATGTAGACGGCCTGTATATTCGATACAGAGTGGAGGTGCAGGACCCTGATGGAGGCGTTCACGTTTTTATCCGCCTGGCGGAATCGGAAGAAAGCTAATGGGTTCGTGCTGACCGAACTCGTCGCGGCACTGGCCGTCGCAGCTATCGTCATGACGGCGCTTCTGCCGATGCTGGTGCAGACGGCGGCAAACTGCCGCTACGGCGAAAGCTGGGAAGAACTATCCCGACAGGGCATGGTGATGGAAGAAACGATATTCGGCGTACTGCGTTTTGCCCGGAATATCGAGGTATCGCCTAAGACGGTACGGTGCCGCGACGAACAAAACGGGCTGACAGGATTTTCTGTCAAAAACGGACGGGTATATCGTTTGCTGAGCAACGGCAGCGAACAGCCTCTGACGGGTTCGGTAAACGCCGGGCTGCGGGAAGACCGCATCAGCGTGCGTTCTCAGGGTGACAGGCCCTATTTTTCCGCCGATGGAGAAAAAATACACGTTTATATTGAGCTGTACGACGCCTATACGGGACAATCCTGGCCCTGCGTGCTGACCGTTACGCCGCTGCCTTGCCAATGGGAGGATGCGGCATGAGACGAAAAAACGGGTATATGACGTTCTGCATCTTGGCGCTGGGAACGGCGGCGCTGCTGCTGGCTGCGTCGGCTGCGCATTTATCTGCCCAATACGTCCGGTCTGCCCGTCAATACGAAGAAGCCGTTCAGTTATCCTATGCTTCGGAAAGCGCCCTGCTGGTGAGCTGGCGCGACTTGCGCAGCCGGCGGTGGCAGGATGTGCCGGAACGGCGGACGTGGGCTTTTAACGATGTATGGGGGATTGCCGAAGGAGGACAGCGCATAGAAATCCAGTGCGTTGCATCGCCATATTCTCTGCCGTTCAACGGCGTGCTGCGCGCGTCGGCCGTGTCGGATCATACCCTTTTGAAGCGAACCTGCGCCCTGCAGTTCCGGGTGCAGAAAGGCGACGACGGCAGCGCCTCTTTCGCTGTCCGGCAAATTGTGTATTAAGGAGGGCAAATGAATGAGTATAGTCCAAGGATATCGGGCCCACATATGGCTGTCGCAGCGGCACATATATGTTCTGAAAACGGAAACGAGCTGGTACGGCGGCGTCCGGAGCCGGCAGCTCTGCCTTTATGATTGTCCTGCCGACTGGCTCACATGGCCTGAGAAAATAAAGAAGTGCCTGAGAGATATTATTGCTGTATATGGATTGCAGGATTATACGGTGTATCTTCTGCTCAGCGGCCCGTCTTTGCTGTGGAAAGAGCTGAAGCTGGCGACGAAACGGAAGGAAGAGGCGCGAAGCATGGTCGTATGGGATGAGGCGATTGGCGACGGCAGCACGGCGTACGCCTTTGATTTAGCCCGAACTGCAGAACCGCCTGAGGGAGGCCTGTACGGCTGGATGAGCGCCGCCTATCCTTACGATATGGTAACAGATATGATTCAGACGATGCGGTCCGGGAATTGCTGCGTCAGGAGAATTGACGTTCTTCCGGCGGCGGCAGGACGCCTCTGTCCGTCCGGGACTGGCATTTTATATCTGTGCGAACCGGCGCTGATTCATGTGGTTCAGCTGAAGTCGGGAGTTCCCTTATCCTATGCCTGCACTTCGGCGCTGCCGGAAGAAGGCCGGCTTTGGCAAGAAGCGCAGGAACAGATGCATCATGGGGTGTGGTACGACGAAGAGAAAGGAATGTGGTCTATTCCGCCGGTGTCGGAGTCTGTGAAGCGAGATATGGATCGGTGGGAATTAATATATCCGGCTGCCGTACTGGCAGCGTATTAGGAGCAGCGTATGGAATTCAATTTAATCCCTCAGGAGCAGCGCCCTTCGTCATGGTCCTTGTTGGCGCTGCGGTTGAGTAAAAAGCTTGCTGCGCTGCTGGTCGTCGTGACTCTGGCCGTCGGCGCAGCCGGTGCGATCTTTCAGATGCGGACGATTTGGGAACAAGAACGGTTTACGGATCAGGCTTTTCCTATTCAGAAACGTATTGTGCAGCAAAATGAGTGGGAACGAAAGCTGCACGAGTTGAAAGAGCGGCACGACGAAGACCAACGAAATCGGCTTCATTGGCCGGAAATTCTCGTGTGCCTTGCCGATACCAAGCCGGAAGGCGCATTTGTAGAAAAAATCGAAATGCGCCGCCATGTGTTGTCAATATCTGGTATGGCAAATGAAGTCGGCACCGAGAGAAAATGGCAGGACGCCCTGCGTCGCCAGCCTTCTGTACGTTCGGTTTCGGCCAGCCGCATGAAGCAGGCAGGACAGACGGCGGAAACGGCGTTTCTGCTGGAGGTGGAATGGGCGAATGATGAGCAGGATACTTCACGACAAAAGGCATAAACAATTCCTTTGGTATATCCTTCTGGTACTGCTTTTGCTGTCCTTCGTCCATTGCGCCTACTGGTACCGGCAATGGCAAGCGTGGAAGGCAGTCAATGGCCGCATTTGTTCCTATGAAGTGACAGCAGCGGAGTGGAAAGACCGGGAAGACATTATCAGGAAATGGCAGGGGGCCGATGAAGACGTACTGGACATCGTACAGCGCCAGGCCGATGCGTGCGGCTTACAAGTACTTTCGTTTTATGCATCACCGCAGGAAAAAAGCCGATATCATGTAGAATTAAGCGGGGCTTACGGGAGCTACATTCATTTTTTCAATCAAATGGAACGAGAAGGCCCCTTATTCTCCGTTTCTTTAGAACGTATGGAACGATGCGGCGACGCCGTATTGGCTGTCATAAAAATTTAAATATATATTTTAGAGACATACTCCTCACGCAGACTAATATATTTGATATTTGTCTGGATGAGGAGTATTTTTTAATAATTATTATTGTCGTTTGGTCTAATCGGGCTATTTTTATGTCTGATTGGAGTAGATTTTTTTTCATATCCTTGGTATCATATACGTGCATTTTATTATATGAATACAATAATCAATATCTTAAAAATGATCAGTAAAGGAGATGGATAACAGTGGCGCAAAAAAACATGAAAAGTGCTGAAAAAGGTACATGGGAAAGCGTAGCGTGCACTCTGGGGTTATGGGTTATTTTCGTTTCTGCCGCCGCGTTATGCATATAAGATTTGTAAGCGGCAAAGTGTATCAAGGCATCATCGCATTTATATAAGTTAGTAACTATGAATCATTAAGGAGTGTAACAAATGGAAGGATTCGCGTATTTTCTGCATTTATTTCACAGCGGCGGCCTGGTTATGTATCCGCTGCTGGCCTTATCTATTTTTACGGTAGCCATTGCGATTGAACGGTTTTACTATTACCGGGCCAATCGTCGGGATTCGAAAAAGTTTTTTACTGGTGTTGATCATGCTATTCGTGATCAGCAATGGGATACGGCGGAAAATTTCTGCCGGAAATTCCCTACGGCTATCAGCCGCATTATTGCCAGCGGCCTCCGGCATAAGGATGATGAAAAAGCCATGAAAGATGCTTTCAATGAACAGATGACGATTGAATCCATCGCCTTTCGCCGCTACCTCGATTACCTCAGCGCTATCGTCACGATTGCGCCGCTTCTCGGGCTTCTCGGCACAGTAACGGGCATGATCAGTACGTTCAGCGTTTTAGACAGCGGCGCTGGTGCCACGGCGATTACCGGCGGTGTCGGTGAGGCTCTTATTGCGACGGCATCGGGGTTGTGTGTGGCGATCATTGCTTTCTGCGTATATACCTACTTCGACCATCAGCTGGACACCATTGTGACGGATACGGAAAAGCTGTGCCTTACTGTAGTGAACGCCAGAAATGCAAGGTAGGAGGTAAGGCTGATGTTTACGAATGTCAGGATGAAAAAGAAACCGGCTTTTATGATCATTCCGATGATTGATATTATCTTTTTCCTGCTTGTGTTTTTTATGATGAACAGCCTGCAGACCGTAGCGCAGAAGGCCTTGTCCGTCCAGCTCCCTCAGGCTCAGAGCGCGTCGGCGCCTGTGCAGATGCCCATTATCCTGACGGTTGATGCGGAAGGGCATATTACGATGGATAATCGTCCTGTCAGCTTTGACGAAGCATCGGAACGGATGAAGCGACACATGGCAGAAAATGCCAACGCCGCTGTGATTCTGCAAGCCGACCGCCGTACGGCTCATGGTCAGGTAGTCGCTGTCATGGATATGTTGAAATCTGCTGGTGTTAAGCGTCTGGCCATCGCTGCAGAACAGAAGGGATGACGCCTATGCGGGAAATTTCATGGATACGAGCTTATGCCAGCTCGGCAGTAGTCCATCTGCTCGTCGTAGGCGCGGCGGCTATGTTTCTTGCCGGAGCTGTGATGCAGCAAGAACAACAGCAGATGTATGTCATAGATTTAGACACCAGCGAACTGTCTAGTGCTGGAAGCGGGCATGCCGGCGGCGGCAGCGGCGGCGAACTGTTTCCGGAAAAGCTGTCTGAAACAGCCGTAGCCGAGCGTGTGGCGCAAATAGATGCCAGCCAATCGGCTGTTATGCCTCATACGCAGTTGTCAGATGCCGTGCCGGAACCGGCTCCCAGCAGTCAGCCCGCTCCGGCTGCCGCCAGTTCGTCTGCTGCTGGCGGAGGGGGTGTCGGCAGCAGTGCGGGAGCTGGCAGCGGTACGGGTACTGGCTCAGGCGTCGGAGACGGGACAGGCGATGGCCAGGGTTATGGAGAAGGCGCCGGCGACGGTCAGGGCAGCGGTTACAGCGGCGCAGAAGGGACCGGTTCATCGCCGTTTGATTCCGATGGATTCTGGTCTGCTGTCAACGCCAATAAATCCTATCCGCCTATGGCTGTCCGCCGCGGTTTGACTGGTTCCGTTACCATTACGGTTACGCTGGACAGCAGCGGAAACTGCGTCAATGCCTATGTATCCGGCTCATCGGGACAGAGTATTTTGGATAAGGCAGCTCTTAACGCTGTATATGCTGCCTGCCCGTATCCGAATGCCAGCGGACAGGATGTAACGGTAAACGTGCCTGTTACCTTTAATTTGAATTAATTCCCCCGGTTTATCGGATCGTTTTTTTTCGGTCATATGGAGCTGAAGAAACGAGATTCGTATCCATTATAAAAAATTATGCCATAAAAGGAGAGTGTATGTATGAAAACGATCGTTTTGTACTCGACGCGTACAGGAAATACGAAAAAGGTGGCCGAAGCAATTGCCGAAGCCCTGCCGGCAGGGACGCCTTGCCTTTCCGTTAAAGAGGTGCCGGCTGATATTGACCGCTACGACTGCGTGTTCCTCGGATTTTGGGTAGACCGCGGTACGGCAGATAAGGATTCGCAGGACATGCTGAAACAGCTGACGAATAAGCATGTCGCTATATTTGCAACGTTAGGAGCCGATCCGAAGTCGGAACATGCGGCGAAGAGCCTGGATAACGGCGCGGCCTTTCTGCCGGAAGGCGTCCATGTCGCCGGTACGTTTATCTGCCAGGGCGCAGTAGACCCCAAGCTTATTGAAATGATGTACAAGCAGTTCCCGGCTGGCCATCCCCACGGCAAATCGCCGGAACGGGACGCCCTTCATGCCGAAGCAGCCAAGCATCCCGATGCTGCTGATTTGGAAAATGCCAAAGCCTTTGCAGCAGATGTCATGAAGAAGCTTGCTGCGGAATAAGGGAGACGTTCCTATGAGTTTAGAAGAATTATTTCACAGCCTGCCGCCAGAGCAGCGCATTTTCCAATTCGGCGCGGAAACGGACAGCCCGCTGACGGACGCGTTTCCGCGCAAACGCGTCGTTCATGCCGGCCTGCACGGCACGGTTGTCCCGCCTGATGAATCACAGCAGGTTTGGCAGCGCATCATGGCGTCTGCACCGGCTAAAAAGGACATCCAGACGGCGTATATACATATTCCGTTCTGCAAGACCAAATGCCTGTACTGCGGATTTTTTCAAAATGGGACGAATCAGGACGTAGAAGACCATTATGTGGACTGCCTGATTCAGGAACTGGAAGCCTCTGCCGACTTGCCGCGCTTAAAGGACAGCCTTATTCATGCCGTATTTATCGGCGGCGGTACGCCGACATCCTTGTCTCCGAAAAATGCCGGACGGCTGCTGCAGGCGATTTGCCGCTGCCTGCCCTTGGCCAACGATTACGAGCTGACTTTGGAAGGGCGTGTTCATGATCTAGTACCGGAAAAGATGGACGTTTGGCTGGCAAATGGTGTAAACCGCATGTCTTTGGGCGTTCAGTCCTTTCATACGGATATCCGCCGTTCTGTCGGACGACTGGACGATGAAGAAACGGTATTGAAAAATCTGCGGAGCCTTCTCGATTACAACCAGTGTGCTGTCGTCGTCGACCTCATTTACGGTCTGCCCGGTCAGGACATGCAGGTCTGGAAGGAAGATTTGGATCTGCTGATTCAGTCCGGCGTAGACGGCGCTGATTTGTATCAGCTCAACGTTTTTGACGGCAGCGATTTGAATAAGGCCATTGCCCGCGGCGCGCTGCCGCCGGCAGCGACGACGGATTACCAGGCCGGCATGTTTGCCTTTGCCAAGGCCTATCTGGAACAGCGGGCGTATCGCCGCCTGAATGTCTGCCATTGGAGCTGCAGCAACCGTGAGCGGAGCCTGTACAATACACTGGCCCGCTCCGGTTCGTCCATGTTCCCCTTCGGCAGCGGCGCCGGAGGCAGCGTAGACGGCTATTCAACGATGCTTCACCGGGCCATTGCACCGTATGAAATGTTTGTCGAAGCAGGCAAAAAGCCCTTTATGGCTCTCATGAAGCAGTCGCCGCTGCAGCCGATTGTCGATGCGGTGCAGAACCAGCTGGAAATGTGCTATATGGATTTAAATAAAATATACGCCTTTGACGACAAGCTGAAAGATCTGGAATGGCTGTATAAGCTGTGGGAAACACGCGGTCTTGTAACATATAACGGCGTCATGTATACGCTGACGGATGCTGGTCAGTTCTGGCAGGTCAACATCACGCAGACGACGCTGGAATGCATCCAGTACCTCATGACTGGGAAAAATGCCATGGTGATGGAACGCGTAGCTGCGCAAGATTCGAAGAAAACTGCGTCTATGGTAGAGGCCATGAAGCGGATGAAAGCTATGAGCGGCACGCCCAGCGTGGAAGCTATGAAAAAAATGGCTGAAGCCATGCGCCATATGAGTCAGGATGAGATTCAAGCCATTATGAAGCAAATGAAAAATCACTCATAGATAGCTGCACTCCTCTGTGTAAAGACTGCAACGAAGATCTGTTGCAGTCTTTGCCGTATCTAATCGCGTGAAAAATATAACATATACGCAAGTGTGATATTGACAATCTATATCATAAAATTCATAATAAAGAGTAGGAGATATGGAAAATTGGCTGCGTGACAATCCAGAAGGGGGAAGCAATCATGAATACTCTTTGCCTATATTACGAAAACGCTGCGGCACGGCGCATTGCCGTCATGATCGGCAGTATACTCAGCATGAGCCGGTATGCGGAATGCCGGGAAGACGTATCGCTGCGCCAATATAAGCGGATTTTGCTGGTTTTGACGGAAAAACAGGCAGTACATCCTTTGACAGAGGTCGTACAGCATGCGGAGCCGGATACAACATGGGGAATCATTGTCATTGGTGATAATGAATTGTCGGTACAGAGGCTGCGCAGTCAGGCTGAAATGCTGCTGAGACGGCCTATCGCCTTGTCTGCGTTTATTCCGGCGAGTGACGTTACAGAAGGGGTCATACGTGCTGCTGAGACAATACAGACGCCTCCGGCTACTGTACCGGACAGCGACAGTACGGCATGGCAGGCATTAGAAACGTTCCTGACGAGTCATACTACGGGCGTTTTAGCTACCGGATGGGGACGGAATATTCGGACGACGCCGATTGAGTACGTATATTGGCATAAAAAGATATACCTGTTCAGCGAAGGCGGACGAAAATTTGCGAATATATACCGTGATCCTCATGTCAGTTTTTCCGTATGCGAGCCGTTCTCCGATTTTTCCCATTTGGCAGGACTGCAGCTGAGCGGCACGGCACAGATTCTCGAACCACAGGACGAAGGCTATGCTGCGGCAGCGGTGGCCAAGGGTATTGCTGAAGAACGGCTGCGGAAAATGCCCGTCGTCCTCCATGTCATCGAGATTTCTCCGTCTGAGGCTGTCTTTCTTTGGGGGCAATTTGCCAGAGGGGGAAAAGCTGTGCGTCAGGTATATCGATTTTAATTTAAATTAGAGCTGGTTATTCAAGAAAGGGTGCAGTATAATAATGGATACTATGCGGATGATCGAATCTTCTGAAGAGAGGGTTGTGTTTGAAATACAAAATAGTACGGGTACGGCGCGTCTGACGTCGTATCCCGTATATCCGGGCATCGATCTCGTCTATATAGACGCGCATATTCAATCCTTTTCCTGCCGGAGCCATCCCGTAACGCAGGGCTTGTTCGCTGTCAATCATTGTGAGGAAGGCCGTATAGAGTGTAATTTTCAGAACGGCGAATTTCTCTATATGGGGCCAGGCGATATGTCTATTGGCTGGCGGCATCATCAGGAATATTGTCATTCTATTTTCTTTCCTTCGTCTCATTATCATGGCCTGTCTATTTTATGCTCTGTATCCAAGGCGCAGCCTGTCGTTTCCCGGCTGTTGGAGGACGACGGCGATTTGACGGCCTTATGCAGCCGTTTTTGCCGGGAATCGGATTTCGGCCTTATTATGAAAGAAAACAATGACATGCAGCATTTGTTTGAAGAACTGTACCGTGTGCCGGAAGGTATTCGACGCCGGTATTGCCAGCTTAAAATCTTGGAAATATTTTTGTTCCTCGGGACAATCGAGCCGGAACGAAACCGATACGTTTACGTGACGAAGCGGCAAGTTGATATCGTCAAGGCGATCCATTTGGAACTATTAGAAAATCTGACGACAAAGAAACGAGTAGAAGAACTTGCCGCAGAGCATCATATTGCGCCGACGACGTTGAAGCGGTGCTTTAAAAGCGTTTACGGCAGCTCCATCGGCCAGCATTTGCAGGAACTGCGGGTCAGCGAGGCGATGCGCATGCTTGCCGAAACGGAAGACAGCATCCTGCAGATAGCCAATCGCGTAGGCTACGCAAACAGCAGTAAATTTTCTGTGCTGTTTCAGAAAATGACCGGAATGCTTCCGCGAGAGTACCGAAAATCATTGCGAAAATAAAGGGCAGGCAATACTGTGCGTTTCAGCGGATAGATTAAGGAGGGCGTTATGACCAATATTGCCATTGGGCTTTTCATTCCCTTTTTAGGGACGGCCTTGGGAGCAGCATGTGTGTATGGTATAAGAGATCCGCTGCCGCAAGGCATACAGCGGGCTCTGACAGGATTTGCAGCTGGTGTGATGACTGCTGCGTCGGTATGGAGTCTGCTCATTCCAGCTATGGATCAAGTCTCTTCATGGGGGAAATGGGCCTTTGTGCCTGCGGCTGCCGGTTTTTGGCTCGGCGTAGGCATGCTGCTTCTTCTAGACCGTTGGGTGCCGCACCTTCACCTGAACAGCGATGAGCCGGAAGGGATGCGGGCTCCTTTGAAAAAGACGACTATGCTCGTATTAGCAGTAACGCTGCACAATATTCCTGAAGGGATGGCTGTAGGTGTCGTATACGCTGCGTTTTTGTCAGGACAGGAGGGGATGAGCCTGGCCGGCGCCATTGCTTTATCGCTGGGCATTGCGATCCAAAATTTTCCGGAAGGCGCGATTATTTCTATGCCTCTGCGCTCTGCCGGCCTGTCGTCTCATCGGGCCTTTGCCGGAGGGATGCTGTCGGGCATCGTCGAGCCCGTCGGCGCCGTCGCGACGATTTGCCTGACCAGTCTCGTTGTGCCGCTGCTGCCGTACCTGCTGAGCCTGGCTGCCGGTGCGATGATGTACGTCGTCGTGGAAGAACTGATTCCGGAAATGTCTTTCGGAAAACATTCTAACGTTGGCGCTCTTTCCTTTTCGTTAGGGTTTACCGTCATGATGGCTCTGGATGTCGCTTTAGGATAATTATTATTTATTAACATAACGAAATGGGTTATTTTTATGTCTATTTGGAGTAGAAAACAAGGAAGAATCCTGCTATAGTTATAGATAGTGATTATCATTTCTTTAATAAAATGCAACTCATATCATATAACGTATGTCTTGGGGAGGGATTTGATTGCGCAAAGTAATTTTATATGTCGCAGCAGCTTTTGTTATCTGCTTGTTCGGCGGCATCGTATACATGATGACGCAGGGCGGAATAGCAGCGTCAACGGCGGCTATGCGGCAGGTGACGGACAGTACGGGCGAGACGATGGAGATTCCGGAGCATCCGCAGCGGGTCGTCTTTTTAAACGCGTCTAACATGGACATGTACGTCGCCGCTGGAGGAGCGGCGCAGGTCGTCGGCAAACCGACGTCCCAGTCCTTGTCGCCGGAGCTGGCTGAAATCGTTGCCGACGTGCCGGAAGTCGGGATTATTCATTCGCCTAATATTGAAAAAATATTGTCCTTGAAGCCCGATTTGGTCATCGGCGTCAACGTGCCGTTCCATAATCAGCTGCGGGAAACGATGAAGCAGAATCATATTCCGCTGTATATCAACTCGCTGGACAATTACGAGGACACGCTGAAAACGATGAAGTTTTTTGGCGAATTGACCGGCAATACGGCAAAAGCCCAGGAAGAGACGGACAGAATTGTCAAGCAGTGCCGTGATGCTGTCGCTATGACTGAAGGCAAGACGGGCCCGCGGACACTGATTTTGTTCAGCAACCCGGACAGCAACAGCATGGCCAGCAGCGAGACATTTTCCGGCGATTTGCTGCAGCGCCTTCACGGTGTAAATATTGCCGAACTGGATACGTCACTGACGGGCCAGTTTATTCCTCTGAGTTTGGAATACGTCGTCAAGCAGGACCCGGAAGTCGTCTTCATCATTTCCATGGGTAATACACCGGAAAATCTGGCTCGCTTCAAGGAACAAATGCAGACGAATGAAGCGTGGAGTCAGACGTCGGCAGTTAAAAACGGCCGCATTTATGATCTGCCTATGGAGCTGTTTACTGTCAATCCGGGCAGCAACATCGGCGAGGCTATGGAATATATGGCAGATTGCCTGTACGGGCAGGGAGGTATCTGATGGAGCGTGCCGTAGAACAAGATAACCGCGGCGTCGTCCGCATGACGACGCTCTGCGCCGGACTGATACTGCTGATGCTGTCTCTGGCATTAGGCATTGCCGCCGGCGCGGTACATATCTCTTTGTCGGATATATATCAGGCCGTCGTCGCGCCGGGACAGACAGATAACTACCGCATTATTTATACGCTGCGCATGCCGCGGGCAATCTGTGCGGCCTTAGCCGGCGCTAACCTGGCCTTGTCGGGATGTATCCTGCAGGGAATTCTGCGCAACCCGCTGGCTGACCCGGGTATTATCGGCATTTCGGCCGGCGCCGGTCTGGCGGCCATGGCCCTCATGCTTATTGCGCCGACCTTTACGAGTTTCGTACCCTTTGCAGCCTTTATCGGTGCTATGTTTGCCGCGGCTGTCGTCTTTTTCCTTGCCTACGAGCGGGGCGTCAATCCGCTGCGTCTCGTCTTAGCCGGCGTAGCCGTGGCGGCGTTTTTTGGCGGCGGCATGACGGCCCTGTCGGTATTTTTCTCCGATAAGATTCAGGGAACCGTATCGTGGATGGCCGGCGGCTTTGCCGGCAGCAACTGGTCGTACGTCCGCATGATTCTTCCGTACAGCCTGTTGGGCATCGTTGGGACGCTGTGCTACTACCGAAGACTCAATGCTCTCCAGCTGGGCGATGACGTAGCTAAAACGTTAGGTGTTAATACGGAGCGTACTCGTGCTGTCCTCGTTGCTTTGGCGGCTCTGCTGGCCGCATCGGCAGTCAGTGTAGCCGGTCTGCTTGGCTTTGTCGGTCTCATCGTGCCTCATGTCATGCGCCTTATCGTCGGCTCGGACTTTGAAGCCCTTCTGCCGTGCTCGGCATTGTTCGGCGCCGTATTGGTCGTCGTAGCCGACGTAGCGGCCCGGACGCTGTTCAGTCCTGTAGAAGTGCCTGTGGGCATTTTCATGTCCTTCATCGGCGCGCCGTTCTTCTTATACTTGCTGAAACGGAGGATGGGTCAGTCATGAGTACGATTACGACAAACCATTTACGCCTGCAGTACGGCGAACGAGTTATAGCGGAAGACCTGACCATAGCCTTTGACAAACCGGAAATCGTGTCGATTATCGGCCCGAACGGCTCAGGTAAATCGACGCTTCTGAAATCACTGGCACGGCTTCTCGTGCCGACGGGCGGCGCCGTATATCTGGACGGGCAGGATCTCAAAGACGTATCGATGGATAAGATTGCCCGGACGATTTCCATGCTGCCCCAGTCGGCCAGCGCACCGGGCGATATGACTGTGCGGGATCTGGTGACCTACGGCCGCTTGCCCTATCAGGGATTATTTTCAAAACTAAACGATTTAGACATTGCGGCTATTAACAGCGCCTTGAAGGCGACGGAAATGGAGCCGCTCCAGCATAGCCGCTTGTCGGCCCTATCCGGCGGTGAACGGCAGCGGGCTTGGCTGTCCATGGCCTTGGCCAAGGAGCCGCAGATCCTGCTTCTCGACGAACCGACGACATATCTGGATATCCGCCATCAGCTGGCCCTGATGGAGCTCGTCGTGCATTTGTATCAGACCATGCACATCATCGTCATCATGGTCATGCATGATTTAAACCACGCGGCCCGTTACAGCCATCGCCTCGTCGCTGTGAAAAAAGGAAATATCGTGGCTGACGGCTCTGTAGCCGACGTATTTCGGCAGGATATACTGGAGCCTCTCTACGGTATCCGCGCTGTCGTCACGACGGTGCGGGAGAACGAGGGAGAGTATCTCGCTTGTTTTCCTTATGCTGCCGTGTAAATTCGGTTCATAACGCCTTGGCGTTTATTATATACATATTTATTTCATAAACGTACTCTGTCATCAGGAAAATATTCCAGACAGACACATGTTCAAAGATGAAGGGGAGGTTTTATTTCATGGATTCATTTTCATCATCTAAAAAACGTATGCTAACCTTAGCTGTATTGTGCGCCGTAGGAGGCAGCCTGGCGGGATTCGGAAATCCTGTGTACGCTGCAGATGAAACGGCTGCTAATACGATCCAAACTAAAGATGTTGTCGTCACAGCTACTAAGACCGAGGCAGAAATTAAGGCTGTACCGCAGGCTGTTGAAGTTATTACGTCTGAAGATATGGAACGCATGGGTGCAAATGACGTACTGACTGCGTTATCTTTGGCAAATAACGTAAACTTGTCCAGAGCAGGCATGACGGGGAATGCCGTTTCTCTTCGTGGGATGAGCACAAATCATACGTTAATTTTGATTGACGGCAAGCGCTATGCTGGAGAAGATACTGATGTTACTACGAACGTATATAGCCTTCAGCGTTTAAATGTTAGCGACATTGAACGTATCGAAATCGTTCGTGGACCGTCTAGTTCATTGTATGGTTCAGATGCTATGGGTGGTGTTATTAATATTATCACTAAGGTGCCGGATAAAGCTGGAGGAATGGTCGGTTTTGTTACAGGAACTAGGAATACGGCTACATATTTTAACGTAAATTCGGGTAAACATGGACGTTGGACGACATCTTTTGATGCGCGCTTTGATAGAGTTAGACCGTTTAATCGAGCAAATAATACTCCCATGGAAACGGTTGATATGGGAGAAGGCGCACCGACAATGAGTACAAAAACAGAAGGTACGGATCGATCTATGTATGGTATGCGCCGGACATATCACTTATCATCTATGTATGATTTCGAAAATAAAAACCAAAACAAATTAAGATTCGACGTAGATTATATGAATGAAGATTTAAGTTCTGATTATGCAGATACTTATATCAAGATGGTTATGGACATGGGGGGACGCCCTGTGACCATGTCAGAGCGATGGTCAAGTAAAAATAAAAAAGAATGGTTTCATAACGAGCAGAAAGGATTTAGCTTAGAATATACTGGGAAAACAGGAAGAAATGATTATCAGTTCAGGACGTATTATAATGAGTTAGAAAAAGATTCTAACTTGATTAACTACCCACTTACATTGACTACTATGGGGAGACCTATAGGTACTACTAGTGTAGCATATGACATGGATTATGCGAAATATTCTACATGGGTAACGGAAGCTAGAAATACGATGCATATTGGCGATAATCATGATTTGACTTTTGGTGGGGAATATCGTCAATTAGATTATGAAGGAACCCGTTTAGGCGGGTCAGAAGCAGGCCTAAATAAAGTTGTAAAATCAAAGGATGTAAATTCTTATGCTGCTTATGTAGAAGACTTATGGCAAGTTAATGATAAGTTATTATTGATTCCTTCTGTTCGGTTTGAACATAATAGCCAATTTGGTTCTGAAGCAACACCTAAGATTGGCGCTACATACAGCATTAATAATAACTGGCGCTTAAAGGCTAACTACGGTAAAGGGTATAAAGCGCCATCTATTAGTGAATTGTATATGATCATGCATCGTTCTATGGGATCAATGAACGTTACTGTAGAAGGAAATCCAGATTTGCAGCCGGAAGAAACGATCAGCTATGATTTCAGTATTGAAGCTGATAAAGGCAAAAATTTTGGTAAATTGACATATTTTAATAATAAAGTAACCAACTTGATTACTACAGAAGCGCTTGATGCAAGTGGTTATAATAACCGTTACATTAATATTGGCAAAGCACAGATAAATGGTATTGAATTAGAACTTGGCCATCGTTTTAATGACCGTTGGACAATCAAATTCACTCATAACTACTTAGATGCAATGGATAAGATCGCAAACGAACGGTTGAATAATCGTGCGAAGAATACGTCTACGATTCAGTTGATTTATGATGACCATAAAGATGATGGAATCAGTGCTGTCCTTTGGGATCAATTCTCCAATGATTATCGATACGACGATGAAAACTATACCTATAATACATTAAATTTTTCCATTAACAAAAAGTGGGGGAATGGATTCTCGACATTTGCAGGTGTAGATAATATCCTTAATAAGGAAGTAGATGATTTGTATATTGATGGTCGTTTATGGCGTGTAGGCGCAGAATGGAGATTCTAAAGGTTTTTTTCATGAACATATCACGCACACTACGACTCCTCTCCCTCTTAACGGCCATGGCCGTCTTCTCTGCGGCAGGAATGGCCGGAGCAGCCGCTCCGGCTCCTGCGGCGGAGAAGGCACCGGCCGTCGTATGGATAGACGGAGCGACACAGAAATCCGTATCGACAGCAGAGATGCTGGACGGCTTAAAAGACTATCAGGTGATTTTCTTCGGCGAATTTCACGATAGCCAGCCTATTCACGCCGCCGAGCTGGACGTGCTGAAAGGCTTATATGAACTGCACGGTGACAAGCTGGTTTTATCTATGGAAATGTTTGAACGGGATGTACAGCCAGCGATGAATGATTATTTAGCCGGAACGCTGAGTGAGGGGCTGTTCTTGTCTCAATCGCGGCCTTGGCCGCAATACATGACGGCTTATAAGCCTATGGTGGATTTTGCCAAGGAGCAGGGGATTCCTGTCCTGACAGGCAATATTCCCCGCCGTATGGCTGCGGCTTATGCCAAGGCTGGCAGTTTAAACGGCATTGCCGAAGCCGATCGGCTGTATCTTCCTAAGGTGCATAAGGCTGGCTCGGAAGCCTATCGGGCTAAGTTCGCCGCGACGATGGCTGCTATGAACGATATGCCCGGCGGTATGAAGGTGCCCGAAGCGATGGTACAGCCTATGTTCATGGCCCAGTGCCTCAAGGACGACGCCATGGCCGAAAGCATAGCGGACTATCTGAATACTCATGGCGACGCCGTCGTGTATCATGTCGTCGGTAATTTTCACAGCGAAGGCCATTTGGGAGTAGTAGAAAAGCTGCACGGTCTGCGACCTGATTTAAAAATTGCCGTTATCAATGCTGTACATTTCGACCCGCCAGCTGAGTCGGCAGCCGACGCTGCCAGCGCTCATGGTGGCGACGGCGAATACTTAGCATTGGAAACGGCTCACGGGGCATAAATTACAAGTTTCACCGTATAGATTTTAACAGGGCCTTGCCGAAAGGGGCTGTCCGCCATGGAGCGGCTCCTTGGGCAAGCCTTGTTTTTTATGAAGGAGGCTGCATGAAGCGATTGTGGGCGTGTTATGCGCCGTATCAGAACATCTTATTCTTCGTCATTGCCGGATCGGTTCTGACGGCGGGGCTGGAAATTTCCTTTCCCATGATTGTCCGCTATATTTTAGAGGATATCCTGCCGGTCGGCGACATGGTGCGATTAGTGCATACGGCAGCCGTTTTGTTTATTCTTTACGTCGTCTGTCTGTGCTCGTCCTTCTGCGTGTCGTACTTTGGCCGCAGTATGGGCACGCATATCGAAAACGACTTGCGGTGCCGCCTGTTTTCTCATATCGAGTCCATGAGCTTTTCGTTTTTTGACAATGCCAAGACAGGGCAGCTATTGTCCCGTATTATCAGCGACATTTCAGAAATAGGCGACTTGGTGTTTCAGATGCCGAATCTCATTATGGTCTGTCTGATTACGATGTGCGGCAGCGCTTTTTTTCTGTTTTATATCAACTGGCAGCTGGCTATTTTCGTTTTATTTCTCATTTTTCTGAAAACAGCGGGAACAATGATTCTCAATCGCCGCATGAAGGAAACCTTTCGCATTGCCAGAGAAAACATGGGGCTCGTCAGCTCTCAGGCCATGGAAAGCCTGAACGCCATCCGCCTCGTCCAATCATTTTGTAATGAAGCCGTAGAGCTGAAAAAGTTTGTCGCCGCCAGCGACAAGCTGCGGCGGGCCCAGCAGCGGACGTTTATGTTTGAAGCCTATCTTACGAGCAGCGTCATCTTTTTTTCCAACCTGACGAACCTGGTCATCATCGCCGCCGGCAGCTTTTTCATCATGCTCGGCGTCATGAGTCTCGGGGATCTCGTGGCCTTTCTCATGTACCTCATGGTATTCATCCGGCCGATTATGCAGCTTACCATGCTGACAGAACGGTATCAGCGGGGATTAGCCGGATATCGGCGGTATGAAGAACTCATGGCTATCGAACCGGACGTTGCCGATAAGCCGGACGCCGTCGAAGCCGGCGTGATAGAAGGCCGTGTGGCCTTTGAAGATGTCAGCTTTTCCTATAATGGGAAGGATCCGGTGCTGCGGCGGTTTTCCTTGGATATTCCCCGCGGCAAGACGGTTGCCATCGTCGGGCCTACCGGCGCGGGAAAATCCAGCGTGGCCAGCCTGCTTCTGCGGTTTTACGACATTCAGTCGGGACGTATTACTCTGGACGGAAGGGATATCCGGCAGTATACGCTGTCGTCGCTGCGGCGGAGCATCGGCATTGTGCAGCAGGACGTATTTCTCTTTTCCGATTCGATCCGTGAAAATATTGCCTATGGCCGGCCTGATGCGACGGAACAGGAGATCATCGAAGCGGCGAAGCTGGCTGACGCCCATGAATTCATCATGAAGCTGCCCGACGGATACGACAGCGCCATCGGCGAACGGGGCGTCAAACTGTCAGGAGGGCAAAAGCAGCGCCTGGCTATTGCCCGCGTTTTCCTTAAAAATCCGCCCGTCCTTATTTTGGACGAAGCGACATCGGCCCTGGACAACGAAACTGAGCGGAAAATACAGCAGGCGCTGCAGGATTTGTCTCATAACCGGACGACGTTGGTCATTGCGCATCGGCTGGCAACGATCCGCCATGCCGACTGCATCGTCGTCTTGACAAAGGAAGGTATTTGTGAGCAGGGAACCCACGGCGAGCTCATGGAACGCAAAGGACTGTATTACGATTTGTATATGTCACAGTTTGACAAATAAAAGCTAGCTGCAAAGGAAACTCGTTCCATTGCAGCTAGCTTTTATTTGTGTGAAATATAACGAACAAAGGGGAAACTGTATTTACCTGATAAAGAGCCGCAGCGGCATTGTACAGAAAATAATAAGAGGCATTGCTCTTTTTCTATATTTTATTTCGTAAGATATGATAGTGAAAATCGGTATAAAGTATTGACAGATGATATGTATTTTTGTATACTACAAGCATGGTAATGAAGTTTGTTATCAAAAACAGAAGGGATGTGTGAGTATTATTTACGGCGCGCGAAAGGAGCGAGGTAAATGAGTGTCGTCATAGTTGGTGGAAACGATTGTATGGTGTGTCAATATAAAAATATTTGTAAAAAGTATTCCTATAAAGCTAAGGTTTTTACACAGGTTCCGAGCGATTTCAAATCGAAAATCGGCTCGCCGGACCTGGTTGTATTGTTTACGAGCACCGTTAGCCATAGTATGGTGCGCTGCGCCCTCAAGGAAGCGCAGCGGAAGAACGTAGAAGTCGTTCGGTCCCATACGAGCAGCGCTAACTCGCTTAAAAGTATATTAGAATCCCGGACAGAGCGCGGCCGATGCGGCTAGGCGTTTCGTCGGGAAAGGGAGGCAGCAACATGAACATTGTCACATTGGCAGATTTGCATGTCGGCGATTCGGGTGTTGTCGAAGCCCTGCAGGGCCGCGGCAATATCCAGCACCGGCTGGTGGACATGGGCGTCGTCAAAGGTACCCGCATTACCGTAGTGAAGAAAGCCCCGCTGGGTGATCCCATCGAGGTCAAAGTGAAGGGATGCGCCTTGGCGCTGCGCATGAATGAAGCAGCTATGATCAGCGTAGCTGTAGAAGGGGGAAATTAGTAGGTATGGAACAAGCGGAAAAGATAAAAATCGCCCTCGCTGGGAATCCTAACTGCGGGAAGACGACAATTTTTAACAACATCACAGGCGCGAAGCAGCACGTAGGGAATTACCCCGGCGTTACAGTCGAAAAGAAGGAAGGCCATTGTTCTTTCGGCGGCAAAGAGCTGATGTTTGTCGATTTGCCGGGCACGTACAGCCTGACGGCTCGCTCTCTTGACGAAGTCGTAGCCAGAAACGTCATCATCAATGAAAAACCTGATATTATCGTAAACGTATTGGACGCGTCCAATTTGGAACGCAACCTGTATCTGGCTGCTCAGCTCGTTGAATTAGGCCGTCCTGTCGTCGTGGCCCTGAACATGATGGATATTGCCGAACGCATGGGCGTCAAAATTGATTTAAAGAAATTGGGCGAAGAGCTCGGCGCCGTCGTCGTTCCCCTTATCGGCAGCAAAAATATAGGTACGAAAGACCTTTTAGTGGTTATTGCCGATGAGAATAAGACGCAAAATCTTGTCAATGCCAAAGTGGATTACGGCGCAGACGTAGAACCGTATGTCCAGGAATTGACGGATGCTATTAATAAAACCGGCATCATTGATTATCCTATTCGCTGGCTGGCCGTCAAGCTGTTGGAAAACGATGCAGATGTCTTAGCTAAAATTAGAAGTATGGACGGCATGCAGAATATCCTCAATTTAGCGTCGAAGATGCGCAACGACTTGAAGGATAAAATCGATTTGGATTTCTATTTTGCCCAATGCCGCCATCAGTTTGCTGTACAGGCCTTCAATCATTCCGTCATCGCTGTCGGGACAGGTGATACGTTGTCCGATAAAATCGACCGCGTCCTGACGCATCGGGTGTTAGGCATTCCTATTTTCCTGGCGTTGATGTGGGCTATGTTTACGGCCGTTATCGATATCGGCGCCTATCCGCAGGAATGGCTGGACACGCTGTTCGGCATGCTTGGCGACTGGCTTAGCGGCGTCATTGCCGACGAACAGATTCGCTCCCTTGTCGTCGACGGCGTCGTCGGCGGTGTCGGTTCGGTTATGAGCTTCGTGCCCCTTATCGTTATCTTGTATTTCTTTATCAGTTTGCTGGAAGACACGGGGTATATGGCCCGCGCCGCCTTCCTCATCGACCGCGTCATGCGCGCCATGGGGCTGCACGGCAAGTCCTTTATCCCGATGATCCTCGGCTTTGGCTGCACCGTTCCGGGCATTATGGCCGCTCGTACGCTGGACAATGAAAAGGATCGCCTCGTTACGATTTTCGCTGCGCCCTTCATGAGCTGCGGCGCTCGCTTACCTGTCTATACTTTGCTCATCGCGGCCTTTTTTGGAGCCTCCGGAAACGGCGGTACCGTCTTATTTGGCATTTACCTGTTAGGGATTATCGTTGCGATTTTAGTTGCCGTCGTACTCCGTCATACTCTTTTTAAAGGTGAAAAAGAACCTTTCGTCATGGAATTGCCGCCCTATCATATTCCGACGGTAAAAGACGTGCTCATGCATATGTGGGAACGGAGCGTATTGTACCTGAAAAAAGCCGGTACCTTTATTCTCGGCGCGTCCATCATCGTTTGGTTCTTAACAGCTTATCCCATGGACGTCGAATACTCTCAGGATTTTGAAGCGGCCCGGGCAAACGTAGAAGAACAGATGGAAGTACAGCAGGCTGCCGTCCTTCAGGGCTACGGCATCGCTTCTCTGGAAGATAATGCGGAATTAAACGGCATGTATGAATCGATGATTGCGGCGGCGGAAGCTCCGGAAGAAGCGGAAGGCGAAGAAGCTGCATCTGAAGAAACGGTTGCGGCAGAAGAACCTGCATATCCTGCCGGCTTTGCCGCCTTACAGGAACAGAATCCGGCCGTATATGCTCAGGCCTTGCCTCTGTATGATTTGAAGGTTGCCGCCGACGACAATATCGCCCTTCTCGACGAACAAGAAGCGTCGGAAAAAATTTCTCAAAGCTATGCTGCTACAATTGGTCATTTTATTGAACCGGTCATCGCGCCTCTCGGCTTCGACTGGAAAATCGGCGTAGGCATCGTGGCCTGCTCGGCTGCGAAAGAAGTCATGGTTTCTACGCTGGCTACGATTTACAGCGTACAGGCTGACGAAGAAGACCAGGAAAACCTCGTAACGTATTTGCAGGAAGACCCGAGCTTTAACCCGGCTGTGGGCTTGGCCCTGATGGTATTTACCCTGCTGTACATGCCCTGCGTCGCGGCCATGGCGGTCATCAAGCGCGAAACAAACTCCTGGAAGATGCTGTTCCTCTTAAACGGTATGTGCGTCGTTCTCGCCTATGTATTGGCATTCGTTACGTATCATGGGTCTTTACTGCTTGGCTTAGGCGCATAAATATATTCTATACTATATGCAAATGGTGGTTGGCGCCTGGCGTCGGCCACTATTTGCACATCTATTATTTGCAGAAGGGAGCGGGTATCATGACCCTTTCCAATATTATCATCGCCGTCGTCGTACTGGCTGCCGCGGCATACATCCTTCGCCATGTTGTCGGTTTGTTTAAGGGAACGAAAGGATGCTGCAGCGGCGGATGCTCTGGAGGCTGCCCGTCGTGCTGCGCGGCGGAGAAAAAAAGTTCGGAGAAGCAAAAGCCAGCGGAAAAATAAGAAAAAAGGCTTTGGAGATACTCTCCGAGGCCTTTTTCCTTATGGCTGTGCAGGCAGTTTTTGTATAGGAGGATTTGAAAATTTCCTGCTAGGTATATTTTTTGTAAAACTAATAAATAATATCTGTTATTAGTTGATTATTTTTTAAAACTATGGCATAATATAAAAAGAAACAGACCAGTATTCAGCAACACGAAGGAGGTTCGAATATGAATATCGTAGTTTTGGTAAAACAAGTACCTGCCGTTTCAGATATCCAAATCGACGCAAAGGATCATAATCTCGTCCGCGTCGGCGCTCCGTCTATGCTCAACCCCGTGGATATGAACGCTATCGAAGCGGCCGTAGCCGTTAAAGAAGCCGTCGGCGGCACCGTTACCCTCGTGACGATGGGGACGGCCCTGGCCGGCGAAGTCATGCGTCAGGGCATCGCTATCGGCGCAGATAAAGGCGTCCTCGTTTCGGATGAACGGATGGCAGGCTCAGATACATTGGCAACAGGAAAAATTTTGGCGAAAGCGATTGAAAAAATCGGCGGCGCTGACTTGGTCATTACAGGCAAGCGCTCGACCGATGGCGATACGGGCCAGATTCCTCCGGCTGTGGCCCAGCATCTGGGCATGTCCCTCTTGTCCTACGCCGAATCGATCGCTGTCGACGGCGGCATCGTCAAAGGCACGCGCAAAGTCAACGGCGGCATCGAATCGGTAGAAGTTACCTTGCCGGCGGTGTGCTCGGTCATGGAAACGATGAACACGCCGCGCCAGCCTAAGGTCAGAGGCACGATGATGGCGAAGAAAGCCGTATTCGACGTCCTTCGCCTGGAAGATTTGGGCCTGGATGCTCAGGAAGCAGGCAAAGCCGGCTCGGCTACGCAGGTTACGGAACTGTTCGCTCCCGAGCCTCATCCCGTCGGCACGATGATCAGCGGCGCTACAGCTGCAGAAGCCGCCAAGAATCTCGTCGGCACATTAGCGGAAAAGAAATTGTTATAAGGAGGGCCGTATCATGGAATTGAAACAAAATGTCTGGGTTTACGTCGAAGTCGCAGATGGAAAGGTAAGCCCCCTCAGCGCTGAATTATTAGGCAAAGGCCGTGAATTGGCCGATGCCCGCAACAATACATTAGTCGGCCTCGTCGTAGGCGATGAAAAGGCCGCGCAGGATGTGATTTCCTATGGCGCCGACGCCGTCGTAGTCGTCAACAATCCCGAATTGGCGGCCTTTGATTCGGTATTATACACGAAGGCCGTAGAAGAAGTCGCTAAAAAATACGAACCGAGCGTTATCCTCATCGGCGCGTCCAATAACGGCCGCGATTTGGGCGGCCGCTTATCTGCCGCAATGAATTTGGGCCTCGTCGCCGACTGCATCGACGTCCGCTATGAAGGCGACGACGATACGCTGACCTGGATTCGTCCGGCCTATACGGGCAAGCTGTTCGTCAAGATTTTGACGACGACCCGTCCCCAGCTGGCTACGATCAGCGACAAGATTTTCCGCGGCAATGGATTCGACGACAGCCGCAGCGGTGAAATCATTACGGAAACCGTTGATTTGGGCGGCTTGAAGGCCGTACAGAAGGTCACGGCTTTCGAAGCGCTGCCAGCCGACGTTGCGGAACTGAGCCTGGAAGAAGCAGAAATTGTCGTCGGCGCAGGCCGTGGCGTAGGCGATGAAGAAGGCATGAACAAGGTAAAAGCCTTCGCTGAAGCGATCGGAGCCGGATTCGGCGTATCGAAGCCCCTCGTCGACAACGGCTGGGCCTTGCACGATATTCAGATCGGTATTACAGGCAAGAAGATTGCGCCGAAGATTTACATTGCTCTCGGCGTATCCGGCGCGATTCAGCATAAATTAGGCGTTCAGGATTCGGACATCATCATTGCCGTCAACACCGATCCCGACGCTCCTATTTTCCAGTTTGCTCATTACGGCATCGTCGGCGACCTCTTTGAAGTCATGCCCGTACTGGAAGAAGAAATCAAAAAGATGAAGGCCTGATAGCTGCCTGACGATTCGTCGGCAGAGGCCGATGATACAGAACTTCATATGAGACGATAAAAAATGGACTGCCCGTCATGCGCTGGCAGTCCATTTTTTATCGTTCCTATTATGCGGAGAAGGTAGCTTGATACAGAGCTTCCTGCTCGGGAAGGTGCGTTGCAAAGCCGATGGGAATGGTATTTCCCGTCGCGTCGATGATTTTCTTGGCATTCTCCGGCCCGAAGGCTCCGCACAGCTCAATGCAGCTGATTCCCTGTTCCTGCAATTCTTTGGCGACGGCAATCGCGTCCTGCACGTCGGCGACGCCGATTACCTGTATCATGCCGTCGTGTATGGCGGCGCGGTCCGTCCGGCTGTCGAACGGGCCCATTACTAAGTATGCAAATGTCATGGCAGCCTCCTGTAAATTAATGAATATGCATTTAGTATGGCCTGCGGCGGCGCAGGTTGTCAAGAAAAACGACAAAGAAGAGAATCGTGCTCGTTCTTTGCCGTTTAGTTGTGCATGATAAGTTTTATGATGACATTGCGTCTAATCGTACCAGCCGAATAAGCTGCGTTCGCCTTCTAGGGACTGAATTTGCCGCAAGTCCTCGTCGGATAAGGAAAAATCGAAAATGTCGAGGTTTTGTTTCAGCCGGCCGGCATGGCCTGACTTGGGAATGACGACGACGCCGCGCTGGACGAGGAGGCGCAGGCCGACTTGAGCCACCGTCTTGCCGTACTTTTTGCCGATGGACTGCAATATAGGATTGGTAAAGAAATGGTTCTTTCCGGCCGCAAAGGGGCTCCATGCTTCCATGCGCGTGCCGTGTTGTTCGAGTACGGCCTGCAAATGCTTTTGCTGATAAAAGGCGTGGGCTTCTACTTGATTGACAGCCGGAATGACGCCGCAGGACTGAATGAAGTTTAAATAGCGGGCAGCGCTGAAATTAGAAATGCCTAAAACCTTGATTTTACCGTCTTCATAGGCTTCTTTCATGGCTTCATACATTTCGAGGGACGAGCTATAAGGCTCGTGGATCAGCAGCAGGTCGATATAATCGGTTTGCAGCGCTTTGAGGGATTCCGAAATAGCCGCTTTGGCTTTTTTATACGTCGTCGCTGGTGCGTAGAGCTTCGTCGTGATAAATATTTCTTCCCGCGGCACGCCGCAGCTTTTCAGGGCATTGCCCAGCTCTCTTTCATTGCCGTACATCTGGGCCGTGTCGAACAGGCGGTAGCCCAGGTCGACGGCTTCGCAGACGGCGCGCTCGCAGTCCGCGCCGTGGAGGGCGTAGATACCCAGGCCTAATATCGGCATGGATACGCCGTTATTCAGGATTATAGAGGGAATGGCAGTCGTAGGCATTGGTAATACCTCCCTTGACGTCTGTACAGATGCAGTGGTGAAACGAGATAATTAGGATAAATTGGCTCGGAAAAATTCCGTCATTTTATCAAAGGGAATCACGTCGGTTTTATCATATAAATCGGTATGAACTGCGCCGGGGATGATCAGGAGTTCTTTATTATTGCCCTTTAATTTGGCATAGGCGTCGCGGCTGAAGTAGCACGAATGGGCTTTTTCGCCATGGATAATCAGGACGGCATTGCGGATTTCATCGGCATACTGCAGGATGGGCATGTTCAGGAACGACAGGGACGACGTGACGTTCCAGCCGCCGTTGGAATTGAGCGAGCGGGGATGATAGCCGCGGCTCGTCTTGTAGTAATCGTAGTAATCTTTTACGAAGAAGGGGGCGTCGGCTGGAAGTTCGTCGGGAAGTCCGCCGGCTAAGGCATAGGAGCCTTTTTTGTAATCTTCCGTGCGCTGGGCGTTCAAGGCTTTGCGCTTTGCGTAGCGCGCTTCTTCGCTGTTTTCAGCGTCGAAATAGCCGTTAGCCGTCACACGGGTCATATCGTACATCGTCGAGGCGACGGTTGCTTTAATGCGCGTATCGATAGCCGCGGCGTTCAGGGCCATGCCGCCCCAGCCGCAAATACCGATGATGCCGATTTTTTCCGGATCGACGTTATCCTGAACGGAAAGGAAATCGACGGCTGCCTGGAAGTCTTCTGTGTTGATGTCCGGCGAGGCGACGTATCTCGGCTGGCCGCCGCTTTCGCCGGTAAAGGACGGGTCGAAGGCGATGGTCAGGAATCCTCGTTCGGCCATGGTCTGGGCGTACAGGCCAGCAGCCTGTTCCTTAACGGCGCCGAAGGGGCCGCAGACGGCGATAGCCGCTAACTTGCCTTCATAGTGTTTCGGTTCGTACAGGTCGGCGGCGAGGGTAATGCCGTAGCGGTTGTGGAATGTGACTTTGCGGTGGTTGACCTTATCGCTTTTGGGGAATGTTTTATCCCATTCTTGTGTTAATGTCAATTGTTCTTCCATATAGGTTGCCTCCCTTGTAAGTTGTCTTTTCATTTCATTTTGTGTCTTTGCAGCCGGCGCCGCGGCCGCATCTGCTGTGCTGTCGGCGGCGAAACTCGTCGCGCAGCCGGCGAACGCCATGACTGCCAGGGCTATCCGAAGTTTCTTAGCTAAAGTTGTTCGTTTCATATGTACCTCCTCATACATGTCCATCAGTCGGCTTGTCCTCTTTTTTCATGGCGTAGACCATGTAGTCGAGGCAGTCGATTTTATACTGCGTATGATGTAATTCCTCGAGCAGCTCCGCCCGATGGTGAGCCAGCAGCAGATATTGCTCCTTTCGCTTTTTTTGCTGAGATAGGCTGAGAAATTTCTGAATCAGGGAAGGGGCGAATCCGGCGTCGGACAGATTCCGTTGTATCTTGAATATATCGGTTTCTGCGGCTGCGGTCATTCGAGGTCACCTCCTTGCTGTCTTTATTGTAACGCCGATGCGGATATATAGCTAATGCTTTGATTTTATCTCATGATATACTTGACAGGCATTTCATAAGAGGCCATAATGAAAATTAAAAGAAGAACTTAAAGATATATAAAGAACACGACGGCAGCAGTGATAGAGGGGGAGAGAGTATGGAACTGAGAGTGCTTCGGTATTTTTTAGCCGTAGCCCGCGAGGGGAACATTACGGGGGCGGCGAATTTTCTTCACCTGACGCAGCCGACATTGTCGCGGCAGATTAAGGACTTGGAAGAAGAATTAGGCTGCCAGCTCTTGGTGCGAAAAAGCCATCGCGTCGTCCTTACGCCGGAAGGGATGCGGCTGCGCAAACGGGCGGAAGAAATCATTTCCATGGTCGACAAGACGGAAGCAGAGTTTTTGGCCAGGGAAAACGCCGTAAGCGGCGATATTTACATCGGCGGCGGTGAGACGCAGGCTATCCGGCAGATTGCCGAAATCATCCGGGAGCTGCAGGAGGAATATCCGGATATTCATTATCATTTGTACAGCGGCAACGCCGAAGATGTAACCGAACGGCTGGACAAGGGGCTTCTCGACTTCGGCATCCTGATTCAGCCCGCCGATATTTCCAAGTACGATTACATCAATTTGCCCAGCAGGGACCGCTGGGGCGTTATCATGCGAAAGGATAGCCCCATGGCAGCCAAAGAGAGCATTCGGAAAGAGGACCTTCTCGACGTGCCTCTCATCTGCTCGCGGCAGGTCATGACACAGCGTCGGACGGAAAATGAGTTTGCCGACTGGTTCGGCGACGATTTTGACAGGCTCCATGTCGTGACGACGTTTAATCTCGTGTACAACGCGGCCATTATGGTGGAAGCCGGTATAGGCTATGCCGTGACCCTCGATAAGCTGGCCCATACGTCGGAAGACAGTCCCCTTTGTTTTCGCCCGCTGATGCCGTTATTGGAGTCGGGCATGAACGTCATCTGGAAAAAGTATCAGGTGTTCTCGCCGGCAGCGGAGTTGTTTTTAGAGCGGATGAACGAGGCTTTTGGCAGAGAGTGATTGTAAAACGGCAAAAAAATACTCTGCAGTGTATGCAGAGTGTCAAATGCTGTATATTCTAATGTATAAATTGAAGCTGCCTCATTTCATGAACTGCCTTATTCATGAACAACGCGGCAGCAATCAGGGAAATGCCGGAGCCGGCTGCGGATACGAAAATATTGCGGAAAGTCTGCGATACGAGGGAGAAGACTCCTAATGCATGCAGCATGCCGTTCATGACGAATTCGATGGCGATACAGGACACAAAGAGGGTGATGAAGAATACGGCTACGGATACCGGCGAAATTAATACGTAAGGCAATACAAATTTAGCGAATTTCATAAGGCATTCCTCCTAAGAAAAACCATTTCAGTACTATGTCGCTGCGCAGTATGGGATGTTCCTATAGTATATACCTATTTTCTCAAAATGTCTATAGTAATTGAGAATAAAATTGATATGAATTTTGAGAATAACGAGATACGATGTGGGTGTATTAGTATATGGAAAAAAGGCTATTTTTAGGATTGCAACGACGGCACACCGGTGCGGGAGAATATGAGGGTTGCTGATGCTCTGGTGATGGGGGCAAAATGATGTCAAAGACACCAGATTTTATAATGTCAACGAAAAAAGACAGAACCAGCGACTGCTGATTCTGCCTGAGTTGGTGCGAGTGAAGGGACTTGAACCCTTACGTCGTACGACGCCAGATCCTAAGGCTCTTCGCGGAAATCTACGGATGGCTTAACCATGCGCTTTGTGAGCAATAGAATTTGACCCCGCATGGCTGTAAACGGCTTAAAAAAGGTGGAAATTTTTTGCGGTGGGGTCATACCGGGGGTCAAATCAAACCTGCCAATTTGTCAACCACTTGCTCTTCAAGGGCTGGTATGATGTGTCCGTACGTATCCATTGTCTGCTGAAACGTCGAGTGCCCCAGGCGGTGTTGTATGACTTTAAAATGTACGCCGGCCAATATCAACAGCGTAGCATGCGTATGGCGCAGCATGTGGAATGAAACATGCTCTAATCCTGCCGCCTTGCCGTACGTATTGGCCGTATGGCTGATATATTTCGGATCATATGGCCGACCGTCCGGGCGGGCGAATAACAGGTCGTTGCGTTCATAGTCTTTCGTCCTCATCTGCTCTTTATATGTCAATGTTTTCTGGCTGCGGATAATGGCGAGCGTATGGGCGTCAACGGAGATTGTTCGACGGGATGAAGCGTTTTTCGTCGTCGGCGAAATGATGACCTTATTTTTTATGTTCAGGACAGTCTGCGATACGGTAATCGTGCTGTCCGTTTCGTTTATGTCGCTTATCCGCAGGCCCAGCAGCTCCGATCGGCGCAGGCCTGTGTACAACGCAACCCAGTACAGGTTATAATGTTTTTTGTTGCGTATTGCCGATAATAGGGCATGGGCTTCTTCTTTTGTCAGCGCCTGTACTTTCGTTTTTTCCGTTTTAGGCAGCTTCACGCCCTTCATAGGTGATTTCCCTAGTAAGCCGTCGTTTACGGCCTGATTTAAGGCAATGCGGGCGACAGAGAGAGCATACTGCACGGTACGGTTGCTGAGTTTTTGCGCTAAAAGCTGCGTAATCAGGTCGCGAAACATATGGGGTTGCAAATCAATAAGTTTTACTTTTGCAAACGCAGGTAAAAGATAGCGGCGCATCTGGGCCGTGTAGGACGCAAACGTATTTTCTGAAAGGGAGCTCTTGGCCCCGCGAAGCCAGATGACGGCCCATTGGCCGAACGTCACGGATTCGTCAAGATTCGGCGCAACTTTCAGCGTATCGAGATACTTCTGTTTTTTCTCTAGGGCTTCTTTAGGCGACTTACCGTAGAAATACTTCCGTTTTCCGTCAATGACAATACTTACTTTATACCGCCCATCAGGTCGTTTTTTAGCCATAAAGCATCAGCCTCCTTTAAAGCAGGGGCTGATTATGATATACTTGTAGTGTAATCAGCCCATTGGTCTTGGTCTGGATTATATTGCCGATATGGTACTGGTAATACCTTCGGCGCTTCCCGCATCCTGCTGGTAACAGGGTGCGGGATAGTTCTTTATGTATTGTTTATCTTGCATTACTAATCAGTTGCATTTTAATAGTTGTTTGGTATAATAATCATAGAAGTCAACTTGTGAAGGATAAGGCTGGGTTCCCGAATGGGAGTAGGCAGTAATGCTTAGAATTCCTTTGCCCCTGGGGTTGACTTATTTTTTTGGGATATTTTCTTTGAGATTCTGAATGATATGTTCAGGATCTTTTTTTATTAGTTCGCATATAAAATCTATGAATTTTTGATTGTAACTGAACATTGGAAGATTGTTGGGACTATATTCATAGCAGTATTCTGGATTTGACTTAATATCATAAAAGTTAACAAACAAATTAAAGTGATATTTATTAAAATCATTATTTCGTGCTGACTGGGATGGATTTACAAACGGAAGATTATTTCGTTTAATATACTGATTTATTTGTCGCAGACACTCTTTCATAGAGAATGGATAAATTTTATGCATATCTTTTGGCTCTTTTATTATAGTTGCAGCTTTATCAGCATCTTTAGTAAATGTAAATGCTAATGTAGCTTCTTTTTGCTTTTTCGTTAAATACCAGTCATGCCTTACCGGAATCGCATATGTAGGATTAGATGTAGAGTCAATGGAATGTGTAATTTGTTCGCAGGCTTTTAATAATTTATCTGCGATTTCCTTTGGGTATCGAGCCTGGATTTCCGATTCAGTAATTGCGGATAATTTCACGGATAAAGTAAGAAAATTAGAGTTTAAATCTTCTGTTATATCAGTGTCAAAAAAGTCTAGCAACTTATTTGAGAAATTTATTACACAGGCCTGAAACAATGGGACATAGATTTGTTCATATTCCTCGGTAATAAAATGCGTGCTAGTGTTACGGAGCTCAATAATGCGTTCCAAATTTACACGTAAAGGATCTTTGTTATTGGTAAATACTTTGCGGATACAAACATCGAGCGAAAGCGTCCTTTCCGGCTTATCTTTGTAATAAATACTTTGTGGGCCTTTTGTTTTTATTAAATAGGCCTTTAGCATTAATTCCCAGGCATTGCATATGAAGAAAGAAAATCCCTCTACTCTATATTTTATCGTAGGCTTATTATACAGTTCTATGGCTACAATAAATGCCTCTTTACTTTTGGAGAGAAGTTTTTGTTCTAAAGTTTCTATTTGGGGGATCATAATACTATGTCCTTTCTTTTAACGAGCTGTCCTGCTGCTGTTGCAGTAGGGCTTTTTTTTGGTTTTATGGGATGCGGTACGGTTTGAGGGTTCTACCATTTTGGATGAACCCAGCATACATGCTGTTTCGAGAGATAGAGGGTGAACGATTCGTTCACCGTTGTGCCTGATTAGGGGGAGGTAAAACGCCGCTTCTTTGCAACTCAACGCCGGATTGTTGTCGAGTATGCAGCGAATCGTAAACTAGATACCCGAATTGCACATCTGGTTTATACGCCCTAAGTTTGGACGGTGGCATGGGTTGGGTGGTGAAACGCCATCTTAGGGGTGCGGTGATTCGGCGTAGCCCTGTAGAGAGGCCTTATGGGGTACCCAGTTTTAGGGTAGCCCTGAGGGGTCGGTATTTTACCGAGTCCTTTTTCAGTACCGCAACGGTAATGATCTGAGCCGTCAAATCGATGGAATAGCTTGTTGTGAGCCTTTATGTATTTACGTATATAACCTGTTCATTTTCATCTTTTTGGTACCTATAAAGGACTGGATTTAAACGGGCCATCTCTTGTGATAAGAGCCTTGCTGCAGAATACACGCTGTAAGGCCTTATATTAGGATTTAGGTAGTTAAGATGCAAGATGCTAACGCAAAGATCCTTGGCAAGTTCAGAAACATTTGATTCTGGCCGGTATACCTTTAATTCTTGCAGAGTAATGTCAATTATTTTTATGATGCTGTATGTTTGTTTGACTATTTCATATGTCTGTTTTTGAGACGGCTCATGTTTTGCGCTGTCAATAAGTAGCATCCCTATAAGGGTAGCCGTTAATTTGGGGTAAGGGTCATGTGAGTCATACGAGTGGCTCCGTTCAGTCTTAGAGTTCTTTAGCCCATTAACTATCCTTATCCATAAATACCTCCATAAAAAAATCCTCTGAGTTCGGCAATTCCAGGACAATTAGGAACGCGTACTGTCAGAGGATAGACATCAAATATTTGATTGACTATTATCTTACAGTACAAAGTACAATTTGTCAAGCATTCTGCCTATGGATATTTAATCATTACGCACTCACATAATGATAGAAAAAATTGAATTTTCCTACATCGCAGTCTTCGGTGTTTCGGCGGACCATCTCTTCTAATAGCGTCGCCTGGGCATCGGCGGAGAAGTCGTTGCCTTCGATATGCGTTGGAGTTGTATGTCGTTTCAATAATAAATTCATCGCGCAGCCGCTGCAGCTCGGTCTTACTTAGTGGGCGCAGGCTTCGTAGTGTATTTTTTAGCGTGTCGATTTCGGTTAAGATTGAGTTCATGATAAGTGTCCTTTCACACAATTTCCCTATATCGTATTTTCTGTACGTCCGGTAGCGTGAGCCGGTATGCTACGAAGTTCGGTGTGACTTCAAAATACTCGGCCAAGGCGGGGATTGTGGTTATATCTTCGTAACCAGCCTGCATAAGCTGGTCATACGGTATCAGGTATTCCGCGGCCCAGCGAATGGCGCGGGCTTCGTCTTTGGTAAAATTGTAGCGGTGCAGGCGGTTCCAGTGTTCCTGCGGCAGGTTATTACCGGCAAGGGTGAAATGGTGGCCTAATTCTTCGGCAAAGACGACGTTGCGCAGCGGATAATTGTCCCGGATCGACGCTGCCAACATGATGGTATGCAGCCCATCGCAGGAAAGGTACAGGCCGTTCAGCGGCGGTTTAAAGTTTTCGTAGGAAACGATGATGTGCTCGTCATCGCATAATTTCAGCATGGTGTCATAAATCATAGGCAGTTTATTGTAATTTTTTTAATTCCTGAATACTCTTGGGGGTATTTGTAAGAAAGGAATTCATTTGGTAAATGGCAATTTGGTTTAAACGAAAAAGACGGTCGCTTTGCGGTAAGCCTTCACGGATAAATTCCGCATTCATCGTTTCGAGATTTGCCAATACAATCAGCTGTTCAATCGTAGCAGCGTCCCGAATATTTCCTTTTGCATCGGGATTCTTTTGTCGCCATTCTTTAGCTGTTATGCCGAACAGAGCTTTGTTAATCAAATCGGCTTCACTGGCATATGTAAATGTAATCTCTTGCTTGGATAAATGAGGAGGCAACAGATTATCTTTTATGGCATCCGTATGGATGCGGTAATTTGTCTTGGCAATTTCACGTTTTACGCTCCACGCCAGAGCTTGTTGATGGCTTTCATTTGTTTTTAGGCGTTGATAATCTTTAATAATATATAGTTTAAATTCTGGAGAAATCCAGGAAGCGAATTCGAATGCAATATCTGAATGTGCATATGTACCGCCATAACGGCCAGATTTAGAAATAATGCCAATAGCATTGGTAGCTTCAATCCATTTTTTGGGGGAAAGGGTAAAGCCGTTTAAACCAGCTTCTTTTTTAAACCCCTCGAATTCGAGGGGTTTAAAAGTAGGATTGTTCATTTTTTCCCAAAGCCCCAAAAATTCTATTGTATTTCGATTACGAAGCCAATTTTGGATGACTGCGTTTGGATCATCACTTCTATATTTTGCTATATCCGTTAATGAAATATAGTCGGCTTCAACAGAGCTAGATACCCGTATATCTATCCCATTTGCATGGATTATAGCTTTGATGTCTTTCATAGTAATTACCTCACTTCTATTTCCTACGCAATTCCTCGATGCGTTTTTTGATGATGTCCATATTATCTTTCCCAGCTTCGGTATTTTCATCGAGACCCGATGCGGCGATGTCGAATTGAACTGGGGGTTCTTTGAGGGTGGGGTGTTTTTTGGCTTCGCAGTATTGTATTTCCAAAACTGCGTCAACAGTTTTTTTTCCTGATTCTGGTATAAAACGGTATTTCTTTATTATAGTTTCTTCTTTATTGCTTAATTTTAAAGATGGGTTAGTTGTTTCAGGAAATAAATCATTGATACTAATATTCAATGCGTAAGCAATCTTAAATAGTAGATCTTGTTCGGGTTCATTAGTGCCTTTTTCATATCCTGAAATGGTATTATGCTTAACCCCTATTTTATCCCCAAGTTCTTTTTGAGTTAATCCACGAAGTTTTCTATATTCTCGTATTTTGTTTGCTACGTATAATCTAATATCCATTATTGACTTCTCCCTTCTTTAACTACATGATACATGAAATTATTGTGAAATGTCAACAATTTTCTTCGTAAAATACGAAATTATTTGTTGACAGAACGCAAAACTTCGTGTATCATGAAGTTTAGAAAGGAGGAAGCAACATGCAAATATTACTGATTAAGATTAGAAAAGCTAATCTTGAAACGCAGTCGGACATGGCGAAGCTGATTAATGTTGACTTAAGAACTTATCAGAATAAAGAAATGGGAATCAGTCAATTTAAACAAAATGAAATGTTTATTATTGCTAAGCATTTCAATAAGCCCATTGATGAAATTTTTTTGCCTACAAACTTCGTGAATCAAGAAGTTTTGCCGTAAAGGAGGCGGCAGAGATGGAAGACAATAAAAAAGAACTGGAACTGCTAAGGCAATTTCCAGTTCAACGAAGAATTGAATAATCAAGAGGGGGCGATAAAACGATGGAAAATCGTATAATTGCGCTTACTATAGGATGCATTATTGGTTTTATGTTTGATAAACAAATATTACAGTTTATTCAATTTCTTGTTCTTAATAATTGTAAGAATAATGACTACCGCGTTCGAAAGAAACAGAAGACCAAAAGTAGCTAAGATTATGAATCCAGTCAGTTCTGATTTATTTAATATTTCCCCCAGCAAATGACAAATATATGAGCTGGAGCTTGCGTAAAGAAAGAATATGCCTGGAATAAAATTAATTAAAAATTCGAGTAATTTGTTTTCTGTTAAAACATAACCTAAATAATGCTTAATAATTGTGGCCATAACGGTTCCCAAAATAATGTAAACATATGTTTCTATTTCATGTTGTAACGATTCTAACATATATCAATTCTCCTTTTATAGGGCATATTATGCATTATACAACATAATAGCATGCGTAAGAAAGAGTGAATAACAAATGATACAAAACAAGATTAAAGAAGTAAGACAACAGAAAGGCATTTCCTTGCACCAACTGTCGAAAGAAACAGGTCTTTCCTATCGGGGACTGTGGAATGTGGAGAAAGGTGGTGATGTTAGGTTATCCACCTTATATAGAATTGCTGAAGCATTATGCTGCAACATATCTGATTTAGTGTAGAAGATGGGAGGCGGACATAATGGCATTTCGAGACAAAATCGCTCTTGAAAACCGGATCATTTACAATCGGCATGACGTGGCCGCCATTACCGGCACGTCGTTGGAAACTGTCGATAAATGGCTGCATGAAGGACTTCCAGCATTTAAATCTGGACGGCTGGTGTGCATCGAACGCTCGACGCTGATTGAGTGGTTACGGGCAAAAGCGCAGCGGCGTGAAGGGTTCATGCGGAAACATCCGCAGCAGCTCCGCGTCGTAACCCAGGACGATGAACTGTTTCCGGGGGTGGAATTGGCATGACCTACACCTACGCGGATTACGTCCGCGACCACGGCAAAGCGCCGCGCCGGTATATCCCGCACAGTTGGGAACCGGAACTCGTGCACTGGCCCCGGCCACTGATGCGGTACTGGCGCCGGCATGTGTATGACGGCAAGCCCGTGCGGCTGCCGGACGGGAGAGTTTTAAAGAAAGGAGAGACGACATGATAGACGACATCGACATTACCACGATTGCTAAAACTGCGCCGACAGGGCCGTGGCTCGTCTGTACAGACATGACAGCTGCCATGGCGAAACACCAGAGAAAAAGCGCAGGCTGATCTAGAGGCCTATGCAAAAAAGAAAGGATGGGAAGAAGTTGAATAGAAACGAAAAAGCCGCCATGCTGGCGGAACTGAAAGCACTTATGAAAGAAGCGCATCATGAAGCCCGCAAACCAACTCTCGGTATGCTTGGCGGGGTCAGCATCCGGGCCGTACAAGCGCAGCGCGTGGTCAATGCGGTAAAGCATGTGCTGTCTGTGGGCCTTGAGTACAGCATGTCACGTAAAGACGTGCAAATATTGCTGGAAGACCTGAACCGTGAGGCGTTGGATGAAGTTAAACAGGAAATGGAGGAACAGGAACATGCACAATGAAGCGGACGATTACAAAATGATTGACCGTGCGGCCGGCGTGGCGTTTTCCCGGTTGCAGAAGCCTGTTGTTCCGGCATGGGTCAACAAAGATCCGATTACAGGTGATACGCGGTACTGGCCGGTTAACGAGCCAGCGTTCAACAGGCTGTCGGATGAGGACTTGCAATACATCATAGATTTGGAAAAGGACGCCCGGAAGCTGCAGGGGCTGGCGCTGTTTCTCGGTGGTCTGCTGGTGCTGTTTACTACAGTAGCGGTCATCATGTATCAAGCCGGCTGGATTATCCACTAATGCAAATTACCAGCAAGTTAAAAAAATGCCGTAAATATGCCGATACTGGTACGGACGTACCATGTCGTGGCAAGTTACTGGCAAGTTAGACAGGAGAATTTCATGACCTTATTTGACAACGAAACGAGCCGTCCCCTGTTGGCGCAGAAGACGGCTCATATATAAAAAACTGTAACCATGGGTATTGTAACACAAAGGAGTGCCATATGTCAGTAAAAATCAGAAGTTT
>NZ_NQXW01000015.1:0-61663 GCF_002287425.1 Megasphaera sp. ASD88
CATAGGAAGCAAGCTTCCCATGTCCTCCCGTTCGACTTGCATGTGTTAAGCACGCCGCCAGCGTTCGTCCTGAGCCAGGATCAAACTCTCCATGATATGTGAAAAGCTGATTGCTCGTTCTTACTTATTATTGGTATTACCTGTTTTGAAATCTTATTGCTAAGACCTCGCACTCTGGCGTATTGTTTCGTATCACACTGTTCAGTTTTCAAAGGCCATGCCGTCTCGCGACGACTTGTATATCTTACCAGACTCGCCCGGGCTTGTCAAGTACTTTTTTTTTGAAGTTCTTTTGACAATTCCCAAACAATTACGTTTTGTAATTTCTGGCTTGCCTCAACGGCTTTTATATTATAAGCTTTATCTCTTTACTTTGTCAAGAGAAATTTACAAAGAGATATGCATCACCCGTACCGTCCCCCGTTTCGTTCCGCAGCCATTGCATTAACTTTCGGATATATAAAGGGTATTATGCAGCGCGCAACTTAATTTCACAACTTTTCTTCTTCATTCTGGTAAATTCATGCATTATATAGTATAATTTATAAAAGCAATATATGATATAGACATACAGTCGCATCAATAGGAGATGGTAACATGATGAAGAAACAGCTTATGTTGGCTGCCGCGGCATTGACGGCTACGGCATGTATCGCCGGCTGCGGTTCGTCGGACAACGCCGGCGCCGCGAAGGAAAACGCCACGTTTATCGTCGGCATGGAACCGACCTTCCCGCCTTTTGAATTTACGGAAAACGACAAATACGTCGGCTTCGATCTGGATTTAGCTCAGGCCCTCTGCGATAAGATGGGCGTAAAGATGGAAGTCAAGAGCATGGGCTTCGACGCCTTGATCCCGGCCCTGAAGAGCGGCCAAATCGACATGATCGCTTCCGGCATGGACGCGACACCCGAACGGGCCAAACAGGTCGCCTTCACTACGCCCTATTTCTTTGACGGCTATTCCGTCGTCGTCCGCAAAGACAACACGACGATCAACGGCTTCGACGACTTGAAAGGCAAGGTCGTCGGTGCTCAGGTCGGCACGAAGCCCGTCGATATTGCCCAGGAACACGGCGCGGCAACGGTTAAGCAGTACGACGCCAACAGCCAGGGCTGGATGGAATTGAACAGCGGCACCTGCGACGCCGTCGTCATCAATACCTCCGTCGCGTTGTTCTACCTAAAACAAGGCGGCGACAAGGACTTGAAAGTCGTCGGCGAATCGGAAGTTCTCAACGACGGCCTGGCGATGGCCATCAGCAAAGAAAAGCCGGAACAGCTTGAAAAGGTCAACAAGGCCCTTGCCGATATCAAGGCCGACGGCACCTATGCTCAAATTTATAAAAAATGGTTTGGCGTAGAACCGCCTGCAGATAAATAATTTCTATGTACACGACGTATATTTTTGATTTTGATTATACGCTGGCAAATTCGGAGCAGGGCATCGTCATGTGCTTTGAAATGCTGTTTGCCGACGAGGGGTACGGCCCCGTTCCGCGCGAAGACATTTGCCGGACTATCGGCATGACGATGTACGACGCCATGGCCCGGCTGACGGGCGAAACGAATCCGGAGCGAATCGAAGAGCTCATCTACCTGTATAAAGTCCGCTATTCCGACTATTACATGGTAGATAATACGCATTTGTACCCGCAGACAGTGCCTATGCTGCGCCGCTTGAAGGCCAAGGGGGCGCGCTGCTGCATCGTGTCGTCCAAGACCCGGTCGCGCATCAATCAGACCATTGAAAAGGAACATCTGGAATCGCTCGTCGACTGCGTCATCGGCATGGAAGATGTCAGCGAGGCCAAGCCGTCTCCCGAAGGGATTCAGCAGATTCAGCGGCGCTTCAATCTCGCGCCGTCCGACATCTTATACGTCGGTGACAGCCTTATCGACGCCGAAACGGCCCTTCGCGCCGGCGTCGATTTCGCCGCCGTGACGACGGGCACGACCGGCGCTTCCGCCTTTGCCAGTCTGCCTCACGTTCAAATCATGCAGGATTTAAGCGAACTTGCGTAATTTTACTTTGTAAGGGGTGTTCAACATGAACAAAAAATATCTTTCCATACTCGCCGCCTCTGTCGCCGCGGTGTCTCTCTTCACCGGCTGCGGCAGCGATTCGGCGGACAATAAAGGCGCCGCCAGCCAAGAAAAAGTGCTCATCGTCGGCACGGAACCGACCTTCCCGCCTTTTGAATTTACCGAAGACGGCAAGGACGTAGGCTTCGACATCGACCTCCTCCAGGCTATCAGCGATAAAATCGGCTACAAGATGGAAGTCAAAAATCTCGGCTTCGACGCCTTGATCCCGGCCTTGAAGAGCGGCCAGATCGACCTCATCGCCGCCGGCATGGACGCAACGGAGGAACGGAAGAAGCAAGTTGATTTTACCGACGTATACTTCAGCGGCGGCTATACCGTCGTCGTCCGCAAGGACAACACGGATATTACGGGCTACGAAAGCTTGGCCGGCAAGACCGTCGGCGCCCAGGTCGGCTCTCGGGCGGCCTTCTACGCCAAGGAACACGGCGCAACGGTCAAAGAATTCGACACGAACAGCCAGGGCTGGATGGAACTGGAAGCCGGCACGTGCGACGCCGTATCGATCGACAGCGCTGTCGCCATGTATTACTTAAAACAGGGCGGCGACAAGAGCCTGAAGCTCGTCGGCGATTTGATCAAGGACCGCAACGTCGCCATGGCCGTCAGCAAAGAAAAACCCGAATTGCGTGAAAAGGTAAACAACGCATTGAAGGAATTGAAAGCCGACGGCACGTACGCCAAATTATACAAAAAATGGTTCGGCACAGAACCTGCGCTTTAATAGAAACGGCCGCAAGGCAACAAAAAACTCCCTTTCGGGAGTTTTTTTTGTTATCTGCACCGCATTGCTATGCATCTGTTTTTGCTTCTCCGGCAATAGACCGCAAATCCTCATCAGGAACTATGATGAAGCGCACCGGCAAGTTTGCCGCCCCCGGCGGCATAAACCGAATGTTCATATCCGTTCCGGCCTTAAAGGTATCGACGTACTGCATGCTGTACACGTCCTCCTTGCCAATGCTGAGGGCATGGGGAGGAAGCTCGACGATTTTCCGTACCTCGTCCTTTTTTCCCTGATTATACGTGACTTCCATTACGCCGGCATATTCACCGCCCTGGGGATTAAAGTACAAATGCAGGTCTCCCTTCCCCTTCGTGCGCAGTCCGATACGATATTCAACGCCGTAATTTCCCACGTTGACAGACAGGCGGTTGTCCATGACGTCCCGCCCCACTAAATACCGGTCGTCTTCGCCGCCGACCTTGATATAGGCCGGACCGTCTTTCGGGGCGTAGGAAAACAAGGCATCCCACTCCCGATCCTTGCCAGTAAACGTACCGCGCAGCTTAACGGAATCGCTGGGCAGGTATATCTGCTTCTGCACGAACGCAATGGGGTCTTCTTCCGACGGCACCATGATTGTCGACACATACATGGGCGACGGAAGCTCTACGTCGACAATGCCGGAAAAGAGCTGACCCCGCCAAATGACGACGTGGTCCAGCCGTTCGCCCAGCAGCGCATACCCATGGGCCGGGACGCTCACCGTATGGATCGTCTCGTCGCCTTCATAATACATCATCGACAATGTCTTCCCGACGCTGTAAATAGACGAGCTGGGCCGGGCGTACTGGCATCCTTTGACGACGGCGTCGACAGGCTCGTCCGCCGGGTTATAGGCCATGACGACGACATTGCACGTCTCCCAGCTCTGGTTCATGTGATAAAAATAGACCCGGCAATCGCCGCTTACCTTGTCGCCGTATAAAATCCCCGGCCGCTCCGGATATTCCGGGCTGTCGGAAAAAATCAGCGTCCCCGTGTCGACGGGGTCTTTCATTGCAATATGCTTCATGGGAAAGCGCACGACTTTCCCCATCACCGCCGGATCGGCCGGGTCGGCCGCGCCTGCAGAACCCCACAAGGCACCGGCCATCAGCAGTCCCGCCGCGACGGCTCGATATAGTTTCTTTACATTCATCCTATCTCTCATTCCTCAATTTGCTTTGCCATATCGGAAATCTTTCGAAACCGGTGGGCAAGGCCTGATTTCGTCAAGCCCGACAACGTCGCCAGCTCACTCATGGACGCTTCGGGATGACTCATGCGCAGCTCCGCCGCTTCCTGCAGCTTAGGCGTCAGGCGCAGGTACAAGCCCGAAGCCTGAAGCTTTTCGATATCTCTGCGCTGGCGTATGGCCGCATCGACGGTTTTCTGCAAATTTGCCGTTTCGCAGTTGACGACGCGGTTGACGTTGTTGCGCATTTCCTTGACGATACGGACGCTTTCAAATTTCATATAGGCCTGGTCAGCCCCAATGAGCTGCAAAAAGGCTGACACGCCGTTTCCCTCTTTTATATACACGAGATAATCGCCCTTGCGGTCGGTCATCTTGGCCGGCAGGTGAAACCGGCACATAATTTTAAGCAGCTTCTGGGCAAAGGATTCGTTTCCTGTCAAAAGCTCCAGATGGTAATCTCCCTTAGGCTGGTTGACGGAGCCTCCTCCCATGAAAGCGCCCCGCAGAAAGGCCCGCTGGCAGGCTGGATTTTTCAAATCAATAGCTGAAAATTCCTTGTCTTTCGGGAACAGCGACAGCTGCTGCAGCGTTTTCGTGCTGGCAAAGGACGGCGGAACGCGCAGTATATAATAATTTTTCTTGCGCAGCCGAAGGCCCTGGCGCACGCGCACTTCCGGACGAACGGCAAAGGATTCCATCCACATCTTCAGGGCCTTTCGGGCTACGGCGTTGTTCGACGTGCTGAATTCGATGCCCACATGCCCGCGGGAGCCAAGCATCAGGGACCCGCCCATGCACAGCAGAGCCGCCAATTCGGCATAGCGGCAGGCGGCGTTTTCCGGCTTGCAGTGAGCAATCTCATTTTTAACCTGTTCAGCAAAGGACATAGGGTATGCCTCCTCTAGCGGCGTCTTAAATTGCGCTTCAACTCATACCGCTTCAAATAATAGTGGAGCAGCTCCGGCGACAGGTCGGTCCGCAAGGCGTTGATCAAATCGAAGAGAACATTCGCCAGTTTTTTCGGATCGTGGGTTCCGCCTTTTTCAGCGTTTACCAAATCGGCGGACAGCAACGTCGCGCCCAAGTCTCCGACGCGCCGCTTGTCTATGACGACGGGCTGGGAGCCTGCGTCGGCATACCGCTGCAGCACAGCCGTGTCAATATCGCCGCTGTTGGCGATGACGAAATCGACGATTTCCTGGCCGGCATGCTGGTTAATGGCCTTGACGTGATCCGACACGGTGTAGCCGTCCGTTTCCCCGGGCTGGGTCATGACGTTGCAGATATAAATCTTCTTGGCTTTGCTGTCCCGCACGGCCGCCGCTATATCGGGCACGCACAGATTCGGCATAATGCTGGTATACAGGCTTCCCGGCCCCAGCACGATGACGTCGGCTTCCTGAATCGCCTCGATGGCAGACTGAATCGCCTTAGGCTGTTCAGGCGTCGTAAACACCCGTTTGATTTTGCCGTGGGCGTGGGGAATCTGCGATTCGCCGCAAATGACCCGGCCGTCGGTCATCTCCGCGTTCAGCTGTATTTTTTCCGCCGACGCAGGAATGACCTTGCCGCGGACCTTCAAAACCTTGCTCGTCGCGTCCATAGCCTCCTCTACGTCGCCGAGAACTTCGATCAAGGCGGCGATAAATAAATTACCGAAGCTGTGACCCGTCAAATTGCCGGAGCCGCCGAAGCGATGGGCAAAGAGCTTTTCCATCAGCCCTTCCTTATCGGCCAGGGCGACCAGGCAGTTCCGCAAATCGCCGGGAGCGATGATATCCAAATCCTGCCGTATGCGGCCCGTAGAGCCGCCGTCGTCGGCTACAGTAACGACGGCCGTCAGATTATACGTCTTGGTCTTCAGCCCTCGCAGCATGACCGACAGCCCCGTGCCGCCGCCGATGACGACGACCTTCGGCCCCTTGGCCAGCTGCAGATTAGCCAAGATTAAATCGCTGATGTTTTCCGACTCATTGGGCATGACGACGCCCAGCATCGTCCGGATGAGCCGGCGCGTCGCCCATCCCATGAGGAAAAGGCCCGACACGATGACGAGGATGCCGATCGTCGCCAGCACCGTATAGTTGTAATGGCCGGTCATTTCGTACAGCAGGCGGAACATCCACTCTTCAACCTGCCCCAGCCATTGGTAGTTAAAGGTCAGGACCAGGCCGAAGCTGGTCGCCATCATTCCCAAGCCGAAAAGAAACAGCCATCGCTTGATATGCAGTCCCGGATGCAGCCATTTAAAAAAGCGCATACTCCGACACCTCCATTACATTCCTTCGTAGCCCGGCGCGTCTTCTTCTACGTCGTTTTTATACAGATCCCGATGCTCGATGGATACGTCTACGCCCGTTTCTTTCAAGTGCTTGTACAAGGCCTCGGCCATGCAGACGCTGCGGTGCATGCCGCCGGTGCAGCCGACGGCGATGACCAGCTGGCTCTTTCCCTCCCGTTCGTAGTTGGGCAGCAGGAAATCGATCATGTCAAACCATTTTTCCTTGAAGGTCGCCGATATGGGAAAGCTTTCTACGTACTCGCGAACGGCAGGAACGCGGCCTGATTTATTCCGATATTCTTCGATGTAAAAGGGATTAGGCAAAAAACGGACGTCTTCGACAATGTCGGCATCGATGGGCATGCCGTGCTTAAATCCGAAGGATACGACCGTAACGTTCATGCCCTTCCGTCCCTCGCTGATGGCGTATTTCTTCACCAGCAGTTCTTTAAGCTGCTTCGGCTTCAAATTCGTCGTATCGATGATGAAATCAGCGTGCTTCCGCAGCGATTCCAGACGCTTCCGTTCTTCTGCAATCCCCTGGCTCAGCCGGCTGTGCGGCGCCAGCGGGTGCAGGCGGCGCGTTTCCTTGTAGCGGCGTACGAGGGTCTGGTCCGATGCTTCGATAAATACGATTTCATACGAAACGCCCTGAGCTTTCAATTCTTTCAGCGACTGGCTCATGGCGTCGAAAAACTCTCCGCCCCGTATATCGGCGATGAGGGCCACGTGACGGACTCGTTCGCCGCCCTTCATGCATAGTTCGGCAAACTTGGGAATGAGGACGGGAGGAATATTATCAATGCAGAAATAGCCCATATCTTCCAATGCCTGTACGGCCTGGCTTTTTCCGGCGCCAGACATGCCGGTTACGATGATCAGATGGAATTGGTCCATAAGAGCCTCCTTGTCTACAAAACGAACTTCTCAATCACCTTGGCGACGCCGTCATCGTCGTTGCCGGCCGTGACGTAGTCCACGACGTCCTTTACGGCCGGCGAGGCGTTGTCCATGGCGACGGCAAAGCCCGCCTCTTTCAGCATATCGACGTCGTTCGGCGAATCGCCGACGGCCATAATCTGTTCGACAGGCACCTGGAACAGCTCGCCCAGGCGATGCAGGCCGATGCCCTTATTCACGCCCTTCGGCATGATTTCCAAAAACGTCGGGTCGGAGAACAAAATAGTAAACCGGCCCGGCATGGCCTCTTCGATGATATCCCTGCGCCGTACCAGCTCTTCGTGCTCGCCGCGGCTCAGCAGCTTATTGGGCGCTCCCTGGGGCGTATAAAAATTGTCGCCGCAGACGACGGACCGGCAATGGGTAATGCGCTCGTAGTCCTGAATCCATTCGTCATATTCGGCTACGCGCAGCACGTCGTCGATGTAGGTCTGCATCTGCCAGCCCATCCGTTTTGTCAGGGCCAGCAGTTCCGCCGCGTCCTGCACGTCAATGGCCTGTTCAAACAGCTTCCGTTTCGATTCGACCGTCTGGATCAGCCCGCCGGCATAGAGCACCATCGGAATATCTCCCAGGCCCAGCAGCTTGCCGTAGGGACTGGCCGTCGCATACATGCGGCCCGTGGCGATGGCCACGACGACGCCGCGCGAGCAAGCTTCCTGAATCGCGCTGAGAGTCCGCGGCGATACGGAAGAATCGCTGCGCAGCAGCGTGCCGTCCAAATCGAGGGCAATCATTCGTATCTCTGATTTCGGCGTATTCATTGTACGTCTCCTTTCTTCCACTCGAAGGGCTGTCCGCCCGTCGACGGCGCCAGCTGGGACGGATATACGCCGGCCAGAGCCAAATCATCGGCAAAGGCCTCGGCCAGCCGGTCTATTTTCTTCTGCTGTTCTTCCGTCGCCTGATTCCGGTTGCGCAGGGCCGCTTCTACCATGGGCACCATTTCAAACCGGGTCAGGGGATAGGACGGCGAAAATTTCGACAGGTCGGCATCGGTCAGGCCGTCCTTCGTCAAATCATATACGTACTGATATTCCCAGGAGTTTCGTTCCATCGCGTCAAAGGGATTGGGCGCGTAGGGATTATAGGCTCCCGCGCCGCCGGTCAGCAGCACGGCGGCGGCTATGAACAGCAAGGCAATTCGCTTCATTCTTCCATACCTCCATAAAATAAATATACTCCCTGCCGGGTCTAACTGCGTCGTCATACCTGAAAGAGAGCATATTTGTTCCTATTATTCTTCTGCTTTTGCGTCTTCCGCAGGCGGTTCTTCCACCGGCTTAACCGCTGCGTCGTCATCTTTTTTGCTGTCTAAGGCCATATCGTCCAGCAGCCGCAGCTGGCTGGTCAAAATAGCCCGGCACTTTTCACGGAACGCCCGGGTCTGGGCGACTACCTTGTCTAATTCCTGCTGCGAAGACTGCAGGCTCATCGTCGTTTCGTTCAGCATCTGCTTTTTCTTATTCGACGCTTCCTGCAGGATGAGTTCTGCTTCCTTGCGGGCCGTAACTTTGACGTTTTCCGCCGTCTGCTGGGCGAGCATCAGAGTGCTGTTCATCGTCGATTCCATCTTTTCATACTGCGTCAGCTTGTCCTGCAGCTTGTCACACCGTTCTTTCAGCTCGCAATATTCGCGATAGACCTTTTCATAGTCGGCGGCAATGCTTTCCATAAAAGCGTCTACATCTTCTTCACTATATCCGCGGAATCCCCGTTTGAATTCTTTATTATGAATATCCATTGGTGTCAGCATGACGAAATTCCTCCTTGAATCAGATCTACTACAACCCAATACGCCTTACATATAGCGCTTCAGCAGCACGCCGATGCGCCCCTTGCGGGACGTCCCCGTAATCTGCGCCAGTTCCATACGGCCCTTACCGCGCAGGGAGATGACGTCGCCTTCCTGCACGTCCTGAGACGGCCCCTTTGCCGGCTGCCAGTTTACCTGCACGCGGTCGCCCTTAATCGCTTCAGCCGCCTTCGTACGGGAAATGCCGAATCCCGACGACGCGACGGCATCCAGCCGCAGGGACGCTACAGTCGTCTTGATTTCCTTTACCTTTTCCTGCCGCGGCGCAATATCGCTCAGCGGCATTTCTTCGACCGTTACAGACACCATGGCCACCTTGGTGAAGTTCTGCTTCAAATACTGCAGCAGCGCCGTATCGGCCAGAATGACCGCGCCGTCGTCCTGCATGATGATGTCGCCGAAGCGTTCGCGGCCAATGCCCAGTCCCATAAGGGAGCCCAGCACGTCGCGATGGCTGAGAAGGCGGTAGCGGGAATCCCATTTGACGCGGCAGGCCGTCAGGTTAAAATCCACCGGGCCGTCGTAATCGGCGCTGACAAAGGCCAGCTTTACCCGTTCCGCCCCTTGATAGCCGCCGAAGGTACGCAGTACCAGCGCCGGCGCATGAGCCTGAATCGTTTCGCCGATCTGCACCGCGCCGGGCGAAACGAATTCGCTGACGGCATAGGGACGGCCCTTGGCGGCGCTGTCGGCCAAATCGATCAGCCGGGCCGCCAGTTCCCCGTTATCCGTGCCTTGGTAATACCGAATAATTCTATCTCTGTTTTTCACAAAAATCCCTCGTTATGTCTTACTTCTGCGGCGTGTCATCGCCGTTATTCCAGGCCAGCTGCGCCGCGCTGAAATCGCCGTAGTCGTGCTTGCTTCTGTCGACGGTCACATTGCTCGGGACGCACAGGAAAATATCCTTGCCGACCTTCTGGATGTTGCCGTCGAGAGCGTACGTCGCGCCGCTGATGAAGTCTACGACGCGCTTCGACACGTCGGGAGCCGTCGATTCGAAGTTGATGACCACGGGCTTGCGTTCCCGCAGGAAATCGGCGATGCTCTGCGAATCGTCAAAGGTTTCCGGTTCGACGATCATCATTTTCAGGGGCTGCGCCGGCTGTGCGCCGTATCCTAAGGCAGGACGATGGGGCGCAGCGACAGAGCGGCGGTTCTGCCGTTCTTCCACAACGTCTTCTTCGTCTTCGAATTCATCCGTTTCGAAATCGTCTTCGTCGTTTACTCCGCTAATAGAATTCGTAACCTTATTCCAAACATCTTTCAATCCCATGTCATATCCTCCTTAGTAATTACGCGCGCCGAAGATAGCCGTGCCTACGCGGACTACGTTCGCGCCTTCTTCAATTGCTATTTCAAAATCATGGGTCATGCCCATAGACAGATACTGAACCTGGCCTTCAGGGAATTTGAGCTTCATGTCGTCGTACAGCGCACGAGCGATACGGAAGATAGGACGGACGTCCTCTACCTGCTCAAAATTCGGCGCGATGCACATCAGCCCCCGCACGCGGACGTTAGGGAGCTCGCCGGCCAATCGGCACAGGGCGGGAAACTCTTCCACTTCCATGCCGAACTTCGTTTCTTCCCGGGCCACGTTGACCTGCAGCAAAATATCCTGAACCTTGCCGATCTTTCCGGCTTCCTTGTCGACAGCCCGCAGCAAATGCTCCGAGTCGACGGAATGAATCAAATCAAAGTGTTCGACAGCGTGCTTGGCCTTATTGGTCTGCAAGTGACCGATCAGATGCCACGTCAATCCATTATCGGGAAATTCCTTCTGTTTCTGCAGAGCTTCCTGCACACGGTTTTCACCTACGTCGGTAATACCGGCTGCGGCCGCTTCTTTCATGAATTCGACCGGGTGGTTCTTCGTCACGGCGACCAGCGTAATCGCATCGGTTCTCCCGACGCGGGCGGCTGCTGCGGAAATCCGCTGCCGTACGGCCTCAATATTATCCTTAATCAAGCGTAATCCCTCCGTAGCGCCCATAGTTTCAGTAGGGTACATGACTTACTTCATAAAACATTACACTGTTTCTATTATATATATTTAACGCTGCAAATGCTAGTAATTTTTATAAAAAATTCTCACTCCGTCCATTCGTCTTCGTCAGCCGTCCCCGCTTCCCTTACAGAACGGCGAAGGCCGCCATGCGGCCCGTACAGCCGAAGTCCCGCCGGTAGGAAAAAAATCGTTCCTCCTCCTCGTATACGCACGAAGGAGAAATATCTATATGGCCCGGCAAAAGTCCCGCATCTGTCAGCAGCTGCCGCGCGGTCTGCTTCAAATCGATCGTCCGCCGGGCTCCGCGGCCGATGCAGCAGGCATAGGCAGGCCCCATGCGTTCTACGGCCTGGGCGAAGCCTTCGCTGATTTCGACATGGTCCGCGCTGGCGCAGGGGCCGACGTAGGCGTACAGGTCGGCGGGAATAGAACCGTATACCAGCTCCATGGCCAGGACCATTTTCGCAGGCAGCCTCGTCGTCGTTTCCCGCAGGCCGGCCCGTCCGACAGCGCAGGCATGATGGGCCGGATCGAACAGGATGACAGGAGCGCTGTCTGCAGTAAAAACGGCCAGGGGCAGGCCGGCGCAGTTTGTCATCAAGGCGTCTGTATGAGCCAGCTCCGTATGGACGCTGCCGGCGCCGCAGCCGGCTTCGGCAGGGCCGACAGCGACGATGTGGCCTTCGCCGGTCTGGCTGCACGTCGTCAGCTTCGTCAAATCCATGCCGACGGCCTGACACAAGCGGCGGCGGTTTTCCAGCACATGCAGCGCGGCGTCCCCAGTCTGAAACGACAGGTTCAGCGATTCATAGGCCCCCTGGCTCACGCCGCCGCAGCGGCCCGTCGCGCCGTGACGCAGGCCGGCCTGCCGCAGCAGACGGCTCTGTTCCCAACCGAGGCCATCGCGGCTAATCCATTCCGTCGCCATCGCCGCCTCCGCATACGTGACACCGCCGGCAGCCGTCGAAGCACGGTATGGTAAACGCGCCCTTGCGAGCCAGCTCCAGCTCTCTCACCAGGTAGTTCGCATCTAAACCCATATCCAGCACGCTCCACGGCAATACGGCGTCTACAGGCCGCTCCGTATACAGGAAATCCTGTACATCGAAGCGGAGCTCTTTCACGGCCCGCTTCCAGCCCTTTACGCCGCCGTATTGATGGGCCAGGGCCAGCAATTGGCCGACTCTCCGGTCGCCGCGGGCCAGCACGCCCTGAATATAGCATTGCCGCAGCGGCTCGGCCAATATTTCGATTTGCTTATCCTTGTCCAAGGTCTTCTTTATATAAGCCAGCCGTTTTTCGACGGTCTTCTGGTCAGTCATGGCCATCCACTGGAAGGGCGTACATGGCTTAGGAATAAAGGGATTGATGCTCAGAGTAATCTTTCCCTTATTGCCGATAGAAGCCATATGAGCCTGCACGCGCCTGGTCATCGTCACGATGCCTTCGATATCCTCGTCTGTTTCCATTGGAAGGCCGATCATGATGTACATGCGGACGTGGCGGATGCCGGCAGCCGTCGCCAAGTCGATGGAATGGAGCAGGTGCTCTTCCGTAATCCCTTTATTGATGATGTCGCGCATGTGGGTGCTGCCCGCTTCCGGCGCCAGGGTAATCGTCTTTTGGCCGCTTTCGGCCAGCCCCTTAACGATGGCCGGCGTAATCGAATCGGCCCGCAGGGAGGCGCAGGAAAACGCCAGCCCCTGGCTGCGGATAAATTCGACGAGCTCGTCGATATAGGGATAGTCCGATATGGCTGCGCCCATGAGGCCGATTTTCTTGCCCAGACGCTTGCCCCTCAGCACGGCTTCCTTCACGTACTCCAAAGGCCGTACGCGGGGCCGCCGGTAGCAGTAGCCGGCCATGCAGAACCGGCAGTGCCGGCCGCAGCCGCGGGCGATTTCAATGAGGTACATCGCTCCGAATTCCGTATGGGGCGTCGCCACGACCGTTTCTCCCGGCCCGGTAAGCTCCCGCCACTGCCGCCGTACCGACGCCGGCGCGCCGTCTTCCGGGACGATGGCCCGCAAACGGCCGTCCCCGTCGTATTCGTGACGATACAGGGACGGCACGTATACGCCGGGCACCTTCGCCAGCCGCCGCAGCAGCGCCTGCCGGCTTTCCCCAGCCTCGCGGCCCGCCGTGTAGGCGTCTAAAAAAGAATGGATCAGCCCTTCGCCTTCTCCGATCAGACAGACGTCGACAAAAGGAGACAAGGGTTCGGGATTAAAAAACGCTACGGGGCCGCCCATGACGACGAGAGGGTCCATTTCCTCCCGATCCGCAGCCAGCACGGGCACGCGGCCCTGCTCCAGTATAACTGGAATATTAAAATAATCCATTTCAAAGCTGACGGATAAGCCGATGATTTCAAAATCACAGAGAGGCCGGCCGTTTTCCAGGGTCAGCAAAGGAGATCGCTCTTTGGCGTACAAGGCGGCCAATTCTTTATCGGGAAGGAAGGCCCGTTCGCACAGCCAGTCGGCCCGTTCGTTCACTTCGCGATAAATGATCTGCATTCCCAGGTTGCTCATGGCGACTTCATACGTGTTGGGGTAGCAAAGGGCCATAGCCCGCCGCGTGCCGAAGGGATACTTGTAATATCCCGTCTCGTCAGCCAGGCGCTCGGCTAATTTCCGTTCAATCTGCCAGCTCATGACATGCTCCTTTCTCTCATCGCCGTCATCCTCTCGTACCGCGGTTATGGGTATAGTTCGGCAGCAGCTTCGGCGACGGCGTCCCGTTTTTCACGTGGGCCGCCTCCCGCTCTTCTTCAAAGCGCTGCACGTGCGCTACCGTCAGCGCCCCCAGAGACGCCGTCCGGCTGTAGGCCGCCGCTTCCCTGCCGGCAATGCGCCCGAAGACGATGATGTCGAGGAGGCTGTTGCCCATCAGCCGGTTCGTCCCGTGAATGCCGCCGACGTCTTCCCCTGCTGCATACAGGCCGGGAATCTTCGTCGCGCTGCGCTCGTCGATGCAGATGCCGCCGTTTTGATAATGAAGGGTAGGATATACTAAAATAGGCTGCTTGCGGATATCGATGCCGAACCGCTCGTACATATGAATCATCGCCGGCAGCCGCCGCTCCATCGTCCCTTCGCCGTGAATCATATCTACCATTGGCGTATCGAGCCACAGCGCAGGCCCGTGAAGGGCATGGACGCCTTTATGGCGGGCCAGGCATTCGCGGATAATCGACGCCGCTACGACGTCGCGCGTCTCCAGCGGATGCAGGAAGGCTTCGCCGTCCTTGTTGACCAGCATCGCGCCGAGGGAACGGACCTTTTCCGTCACCAGGGCGCCGTAAATCTGCGGCGGATAAGCGGCTCCCGTCGGATGATACTGTATCGCGTCGGCGTATACCAGAGGCACGCCGGCCCGATAGGCCAGCACCAGCCCGTCTGCCGTCGAGCCGTAGTGATTGGACGTAGGAAATCCCTGATAGTGCAGCCGCCCGGCGCCGCCCGTGGCGATGATGACGCTTTTCGCCCGGACGACATGGTATTCCTGCGTATCGAAATCATACAATACGGCTCCGGCCGCTTTGCCTTCTTCATCTAAGATGAGCTCTACAGCCGGCGAATATTCCAGAACTTCTACGCCTTCGTCGCGCACCTCGTCGCGGAGGACCCGCATGATTTCGGCTCCCGTATAGTCGCCGCAGGCATGCATCCGCTTGCGCGACGTGCCGCCGCCGTGAGTCGTGACCATCGTGCCGTCGTCGTATTTATCAAACATGACGCCCAGGCCGCCTAGCCATTGGATCGCCGCAGGCCCCTGCATGACGAGGCATTTCAGCAGTTCCGGCACATTTTTGAAATGCCCGCCGCCCAGAGCGTCTAAATAGTGGATAGCCGGCGAATCGTTTTCCTTATCGGCCGCCTGAATGCCGCCTTCAGCCATGCCCGTGTTGGCGTCGCCGAGACGCAGCTTCGTCGCCAGCAGGACGGACGCGCCGTGCTGGCGCGCTTCAATAGCCGCCGCGGCCCCGGCGCCCCCGCCTCCGATGATGAGGACGTCCGTATCGTGCTCGATATGGCTCAAGTCAAAGTCCGCGCCGAGAAGGCGGCTCTTTCCCTCCAGAACCGCCGCCAGCTCGCTGGGCACCTTATCGCCTGTATTGGGGCCGACCATCAAAATAGAAAAATCCTTATGGCTGTAATCGGGATGATAATTCCGCAGCAGCTCCTGCTTTTCCTGAGCCGTATACCGGCGCAGCTCCGCATACAGGCGCTCGTTCCGCGTAGCGTCTACGCAGGCCTGCGACGCCAGCATTTCTTCTGTATATTTCATGGTGCCGCCTACCTTTCCATGTCCCGTGCTTCATACAGCCGGTGAATTTCTTTATCGGACAAATGCATAAAACGTTCCAGTTCCTCATCGTACAGCCCAGCCTCAATATCCTGAACCCGCTTATCCAGGTGGGCGCTTTTTTTCGCGATATACCGGCCCGTCAGGCGGCGAACCATGAGGCTGACTGCGCTGTGGCTGATCTTTACCGGGCAGCGGGAGGCGCAGATATCGCAGGCGACGCAGCAGAAGGATTCTTCGGCGCAGCCTTCGTAATCGCCGCGCTGGGCCAAGGCGATGTACTTCATGACGTTGATGCCCTGGGGGCAGCTCTTCGTACAGGCGTTGCAATGAATGCAGTTGTAGATTTCCGGGTAAAACTGCCCTACGACGTTGCCGGCCAGGGGCAGATTGTTGATATCGTAATCCTTTTTATTGATGGGAAAGGATTCCAGGCGTCCAACGCACATCCCCTCTTCTACCTTCGTCTGACAGGCTAGGGCGGAATACAGCTTCGTCTCGCCCTGAATGCGGTACACGACGGCGCAGGCTCCGCAGAACCCGCTGCGGCATCCGCAGCCCCGCACGAGGCGGAAGCCGGCGTACTCCATGGCCCGCATGATCGTTAAATCATCAGGCACAGTGCATCGTTTTCCCAATATATACAGGGTAACCATATGATGTTTCGTAGTCATATATGCTCCTTTTCTTTTAATGCAACCAGCTCTGCCGCTTCCTGCGGCATGAGGTGTGTTTCATTATACCATACTTCGGCCGCCTGCAACAAAATCGATTTTCCCCTGCCTGCCGCAGCTTTCATGCCGCAACCATAGAGGCACTCCGTCTAAAGGAAACGCCAAGCACGGAATGCATGCTTGGCGTTTTTTTCCTGCCTGTTCAGCAGGTACATATTCTATTAGGCTAATACTTCCAGGAGGCAGTCGCCGCTGATGATGGCCTGTCCCTTGGTGACGTAGATTTCGCCGATAGTGCCGTCGATAGGAGACGTAATGGTCGTTTCCATCTTCATGGCTTCCGTTACGACGAGGTCGTCGCCTTTCTTGACCTTCTGGCCCGGCGATACGAGGACGTTGACGACGGAGCCGGACAAGGTCGCGCCGATATCGCCTACCTTAGACGGGTCGGCTTTGCGTCTCGTCACGGTCTTCATGTCGACGCTCTTATCCTGTACCTGGATTTCACGTTCGACGCCGTTGAACATGAACGTAATGGTACGCATGCCGCTTTCGTCGGGGTCGCTGATGTTGATCATCGTGATGACCAAATCCTTGCCCTTTTCGATTTCAACGTGGATTTCTTCATTTTTCTTCATGCCGAAGAAGAAGGTCGGCGTATCCAATACGCTTACGTCGCCGTACAGCTTGATATTTTCATTGTAATCCTTAAATACCTTTTCGTACTGGCAGTATGCGTTGATATCTTCGTCTTCGTGCTTGTAGCCTGCGCCGGCCAGTTTCTTGCGGACGGCTTCGAAGTCGACGGGAGCCAGGCTCTTGCCCGGACGTTCCGTCAACGGCTTGCGGCCCTTCAAGATGATGGACTGCAGTTTTTCCGGGAAGCCCTGATAGGGGATGCCCAGACGGCCTTCGAAGAATTCTACGACGGACTGGGGGAAGTTGAGGATATCGCCTTTTTCGTAGATATCCTTTTCCGTCAGGCCGTTCTGTACCATGAACAGCGTCATGTCGCCGACGACTTTAGACGACGGCGTTACCTTGACGATATCGCCGAACATCATGTTAACGTCGTGGTACATCTTCTTGATGTCGTTCCATTTTTCGCCGAGGCCGACGGCTTTCGCCTGCTGACGGAGGTTGGAGAACTGTCCGCCAGGCATTTCATGCTGGTATACTTCCGTGTTGGGGAACGGTTCGGCCTTGTCTACGCCCTTGTAATACGGACGTACCGTCGCCCAGTAACGGGACATTTCTTCCATGGCGTCGATGTCCAGATTGGGCTGGCGGTCGGTGCCGCTCAACGCATAGTACAGCGTGTTCATGCTCGGCTGGCTCGTGCCGCCGGCAAAGGACGAGTAGGCTGCGTCTACGATATCGACGTTGGCAGCCACGGCGCGGCTCAAGGTCGCAATGCCGTTGCCCGAGCCGTCGTGCGTATGGAGGTGGATCGGCAGGTCGACCGTTTCTTTCAGAGCCGAAACGAGGCGGTATGCCGCTTCCGGCTTGAGCAGGCCGGCCATATCCTTGATGGCGATGATGTTGGCGCCGGCGTTCTGCAGTTCCTTCGCCATGTTGACGTAGTACGCCAGGTCGTATTTCGTGCGGGAGCTGTCGAGGATATCGCCGGTGTAGCATAAGGCGACTTCGGCGATCTTGCCCGTTTCGCGGACGGCCTGAATCGTGCCGTACATGTTGTCCAGGCTGTTGAGGCTATCGAAAATACGGAATACGTCGATACCATTCTTAGCCGACAATTCGACGAAGTTTTTGACGACGTTATCCGGATAGCTTGTATAGCCTACGGCGTTTGCACCGCGAATAAGCATCTGAAGCAAAATGTTCGGCGCTTTTTCACGCATCTGGCGGAGGCGTTCCCACGGATCTTCATAGAGGAAGCGATAGGCAACGTCGAAGGTCGCGCCGCCCCAGCATTCGTAGGAGAAGAACTGCGGCAGCTTCTTGGATGCCGTTTCGAGGACGCGGAGCATATCGATGGTGCGGACGCGGGTAGCCATCAGGGACTGATGGGCGTCACGCATCGTCGTATCCGTAACCAAAACTTTTTTCTGGTCGAGAATCCACTTGGAGAATTTTTCCGGCCCCATGGAATCGAAAATCTGCTTCGTGCCGGCCGGATACTCACCTGCTGCAGCTGTCGGCATTTCCAATCGTTCGAATTCCGGTTTTTCCTGGCGGCCCGTGCCGGCGTAGCCGTTGATCGTCGTGTCGCCGATGTATTTCAGCAGCTTCGTGCCGCGGTCCTGTACGACGGGCAGGTTAAACAGTTCCGGATGGTTGTCAATGAAGTTGACATTGTACGAACCGTCTACGAATTCCGGCGATTTCAGCACGTTGATGAGGAAGCCGATGTTCGTCTTAACGCCGCGGATACGGAATTCTTTCAGCGTACGCAGCATTTTCTGCACAGCCCCTTCATGGGTCAGCGCATATGTCGTAGCCTTAACGAGAAGGGAATCATAGTACGGCGTAATAATCGCGCCGGTATACGCATTGCCGCTGTCGAGACGGACGCCGAAGCCGCCGCCGCTGCGGTATACCATAATTTTGCCCGAATCCGGCATAAAGTTGTTCATCGGGTCTTCTGTCGTAATACGGCACTGGATGGCGTTGCCCTGGCAATGAATCGATTCCTGCGACGGAATGGCAATTTCCTTGCTGTCCAGCGCATAGCCTTCGGCCACTTTTATCTGGGTCTGTACAATATCGATACCCGTGATCATTTCCGTGACAGTATGTTCTACCTGTACGCGGGGGTTAACTTCGATAAAGTAGAATTTTTCATCAGGTGTAACAAGGAATTCGACCGTGCCGGCATTGACATAGTTGACGTTCTTCATGAGCTTGATCGCCGCGTCGCAAATGTCCTTGCGGAGCTTTTCCGACAGGGAAAAGGCCGGGGCGATTTCGACAACCTTCTGATGACGGCGCTGAATAGAGCAGTCCCGTTCGAATAAATGGATGACGTTGCCGTGTTCGTCGCCCATAATCTGAACTTCGATGTGCTTCGGGTTAACGATGCATTTTTCCAAATAAATTTCGTCGTTGCCGAATGCCAATTTAGCTTCTGACCTTGCCCGGTCATAGGCTTCGCGCAAATCAACCATGCGGTTGACCATGCGCATGCCGCGGCCGCCGCCGCCGTTGACGGCTTTGAGCATGATGGGGAAGCCTTCTTCGCGGGCGAATTTTTCGACTTCTTCATAATTCATAACCGGGCCGTCGCTGCCGGGAATATACTGGATGCCCGCTTTTTTAGCCTGAATACGGGCATTGATTTTATCGCCGAACATGATGAGATGTTCGACCTTAGGCCCAATGAAAATAATGCCTTCTTCTTCGCAGCGCTTTGCCAAATCGGCATTTTCGGACAAGAAGCCGTACCCCGGATGGATAGCGTCTACGTCGTGTTCATGGGCAATGCGGATAATATCTTCAATATCTAAATATGCATCTACCGGTTTCTTACCTTCCCCAACCAGATAGGATTCGTCTGCACGGAAACGGTGCAGCGACAGCGAATCTTCTTTGGAGTAAATAGCTACGGTGCGGATTCCCAGCTCGTTGCAGGCACGGAATACGCGGATAGCGATTTCCCCACGGTTGGCCACTAAAACCGAACGAATTTTTCTCATGAAAATACCCTCCTGAGTAATGATTTACAGTACATAACAATGAATGATAGGTATATTACCTTTTCTTTTCACTGTAGTTTTAATTATAACAAAATAGGAAAACATTACAAGAGAAGGAATCGTTATATACGGAATAAATACTGTATACAAAATAAGAACTGCCGAGTTATCCCCGAATCCTTCCGAAAATGATAAAAAGCCCGCCGCACATTGCTGCGCGGCAGGCAGGGAGAGGCGTTACCGATGCTGAATCGCTTCGACGACAGCTGGTAATTCTGTAATATCCTGAATCACGTAGTCTGCGCCGGCTCCTTCAAATACGGCCCGCACGTCCTGACGCTTCTGCGTTTTTTCTTCTTCGCTCAAGGCGTTGAACTGGTCTTCGTTCAGTCCCATGACGGAACTGCCGTCGATAATGCCGACGGACCAGACGCCGGCGGCCTTGCCCTCTTTAATATCCGACACGGTATCGCCGACCTTGACGACGCAGCGCACGTCCGACAAACCCAGCTTCATCATGTTTTTAAAGATCATATAGGGATACGGGCGTCCCTTGCCGTCCGTCGAATCAGGGGAAAACCAGCAGTCCGGCTCATAGCCCTGGTCCGCCGCGGCTTTGACGACGATGTCCATCATGACGTCCGTATATCCCGTCGTCGAGCCGATGGCCAGCCCCATAGCCCGAAGCTTGGCTACCGTCTCGATGACGCCGGGCTTTACCTTCGAATAATTGGCGAGCGTCGACAACAGCTCCGGTTCAAAATGGCTGTAAACTTTTTCTACGTCTTCTTCCGCCCAAGCGCTGCCGTTTGCGTCTTTCCAGGCTTCGCCGATGCGGTACATGGACAGCATCGTGCGGATGTGGTCGCGCTTGAGCATCCCCATGGGCTTTCTCGTTTCTTCTTCCGTAACGGTTACGCCGTTGGCGGCAAAGCTGTCCATAAAGGCCCGGACAGGAGCCATGCAGCCGAAGTCGACTGTCGTGCCTGCCCAGTCAAAGATAATTCCTTCTATTTTCATCGTCTTACTTCAATCCCTTCATATAATCTGTGAAAATCTGCAGAATTTTCTGTACGTCTTCGTCGTAAATTTCGCCGATATTGCCGAGGCGGAACGTATCCTGGGCCGTCAGCTTGCCCGGATAGATGACGTATCCCCGTTCTTTCAGGAAGGCGTACATATCCTGGAAGTCGAAGGACATGGTTTCCGGGTACAGGAAGGTCGTAATGATCGGCCCCTGCACGTCCTTGTCGATATACGCCGTAAAGCCCAGGGCTTCCATCCCTTCGCGAAGGGCGGCGTTCGTGCGGGCGTACCGTTCGTGACGGGCCGCAATCCCTCCTTCGGCGCGCAGTTCTTCCAGCGCCTTGCGGAAAGCCGCGACGACGTGTGTCGGCGACGTGAAGCGCCATTTGCCGCCGTCCTTTTCCATCGTTTCCCACTGGGCGTATACGTCGAGGGACAGGCTGCGGGCCGTGCCCTTCGTTTCCTTCAAATCAGCTTCCTTGGCAATGATGAAGGAGAAGCCCGGCACGCCCTGGATGCACTTGTTGGCACTGCTGATGAGGTACGTAATCCCCAGAGCCGGCACGTCGATATCGACACCGCCGAAGCTGCTCATAGCGTCGACGATGAATTTCTTGCCGTACTTCTTCGCCACTTCGCCGACGGCGGCAATATCGTTGAGAATGCCCGTCGTCGTCTCGCTGTGGACCATGGAAATATGGGTAATGGCCGGGTCGGCTTTTAAGGCTTCTTCAATAGCGTCCGCCTGGGGAATCGTATCGTACGCCGTTTCAACGACAGCGTAGGGAAGGCGGTGATAGCGGCAGATTTCCGCCATGCGCTTGCTGTACGCGCCGTTTACGGCGATGAGAATCTTGTCCGTATCCTTGACGATGCTGGACAAGACGGCTTCTACGCCGAAGGTGCCGCTGCCCTGCATGAGCACCGTCGTATAGCCCGATTCCGCATGGGCCAGGCGGAGGAGCTCCGCCCGGATTTCCTGGGTCATGTTCTTATAGTCGTTGTCCCAGGTGCACAAGTCGACGAGCATTTCTTCTTTTACCGTTTCCGTCGTCGTAAGCGGCCCCGGAGTGAGCAATTTATATTTGTTTTTATCCATAATTCGTTACCTGCTTTCTCTTCGATTATCCTTTAATGAGCTGCTGATGCTTTTTCAAGAGGTCTACAGTCAGCGCTTCCTTATACTGCTTCGGATAGGCCGGTTCGAAGGTCTTGTCTACGGTTTCGCCTTCATACAGGGCCATGGGGTAGAATTTGAGCAGTTCCTGGCGGCTGTTCTTGACGATGCATTCGGCCATCTTCATAGCCAGCTCTTTCTTCTTGCTGTCGGCCTTATTGATAACGGCTACGCCTTCGGTGAGGAAGAAGTTGCCTTCCGTCGGGTCGACGACTTTAATGGGCAAGCCTTTCTGTTCTTCCATCAGGCCCTGATGACGGAGGCCGAAGCCGACGGCCACTTCGCCGGCCTTAACTTTTTTGAGGGGGCCGGAACCGGATTTTTCCATGTGCGGGCCGGCGTTGGCTTCGAGCTGTTTCAAGATAGCTGCGCCTTCCTGTTCGCCGTAAGCGTCGAACACGGCCTGGGCCAGCAGCCAGGATGTAGACGAGCCCATGATATCAGGCAGGGAAATCTTATCTTTATATACGGGGTTGGTCAAGTCTTTAATGGATTTCGGCATGGGGAGATTTTCCTTCTGCAATACTTCCGTATTGACGAAGATGGCGCCGAACTGGCCTGTCGTCGGCTTGTAATACGACGGCGTTTCCTGCAAGGTCTTGGCGTCGAAGGTCAAGTCGGCAAACATCTTGTTTTCCTTCTGGGCCGAATCGATATAATAGGTGCTCATAGTAATCAAGTCGGCTTCGATATTCGTGCCTTCGGCCATGAGCTTACCGCCTAATTCAGACGTGCCGAAGGCCTGCATGACATATTTTCCTTCAAAGCCGTTGCTGTCCAAGGCATGCTTGAAGGCGTCCTGCGCTTCCGGGTCGGCGTTGGTATAGATGACGACTTGTTCGTCTGCCGACGCGCTGTCTCCGCTGCTGCCGCAGCCGGCAAATCCGGCGGCCATAGTCACGGCCAAACATCCGGCGATTAAATACTTGTACCATTTTTTCATGATGCAAATCCTCCTCGTAGTAGCTTATACATATTGTGATTTTTATATGCGTTCCGGCAAATCTTCCAGGCCGGCGTTCTGCCGTTTGGCCTCTTTGCCGAAAATGCTTTGGAATTTCTGCTTGACATGGAGCACGATATCGTCATGGCTCGACAGATAATCGAAGATAACCTTGACGATAATATTCGTCAGGAAAATGAGCAGGGACAACACAAATACTTCGTCGTATTTTTCAAAATACTGGGCTTGGGTGATCTTCGTCGTCATGACCATCGTGCGGGCGCCGGTGACGAAGATAATGGCGCTGATCGTGACCATAGCCTGAATGAAGATATAGCTGAGCATCTGGAACACCGTCGACATCGTGTTGGGAATGATGACCCGGAAAATCGTCTTCAGCCACGAATCGCCCATCAGGGCCCCCGTCGTTTCCCAAGACATGTTGATCTTAGACAGGGAGGCCTGAATCATGAGGTACGGCGTCGTAAATTCGCGGACCGAATTCAGCAGGATAATGATGATGAAGGTGTTCTGAATCGGCGAGCCCGTAAAGGCAAACAAGAAAGCCACGCCGAGGACCATGCCGGGAACGGTATTCGTCACCATGGCGCAGGCGTCCATGAGCATCTTGCAGACGCCGGGAAGCTGGGAACGGGCGTTGACCAGGGCGGCCATGTAGGCCAGGACCGTGCCGATGACGGCCGTGGCGGCGGCTACCATGACGGAGTTCGTATACACCGTTTCAATGGACCGGTCGCTCAAAATGCGCTGCAGCGTTTCCGTCGTAAAGACGACCTGATAGGGCCAGCTCTTGATAAAGGGCACGATGAACATGATGGCGAAAATAGCGAAGATCGCGGCGATCACGACGACATACACGGCGGCGAAGAAGCCGTCGCGCACTTTATCGTCGGCCAGCTCAAAGGTACTGATCTTGTTGTAGCGGAAGTTGAAGCGTTCTGTAAACCGCAGGAGCCACACGGCAACGATGGACGGAATCAGCATGATGACGGCAATAGCCGAACCGGACTGGAAATCGGGCACGGCGCCCATCATGACCATGTACAGCTGCGTTGCCACGACAGTGTACTGCCCGCCGATGGACGCGGGAATACCAAAGTCCGTAAAGGACAAGAAGAAAGACAAAATAAAGGCCGCAGCAATCGTCCCAATCATAGGACGCACGCTCGTAATATAGAACGTGCGCAGCGGGCTGTCGCCCATAATCTGCGATACGATGATGAAATGTTTGTCTACGTACTTAAAGGCGTTGTACAGCAAAACAAAGGCTGGCGGCAGCGTGTAGATAACGTAGGAAATGAGCAATCCCCAAAATCCATAAATGGAAAAGAGCTGGTGCCCGATAATCTGAGTAATTAACCCCTGTTTGCCCAAGGAATAAATGACGGCAAACCCATAGGTTAAGGTCGGCAGAAACATGGGAAGGATGATGAGAATCTGTACGACAGATTTAAATTTCTCAGGAAGCTTCGTATAATGAAGGCCATAAGCCAATACAAAGGCCAGCACGACTGTGATGAAGGCTTCCAGTCCCGATACAGCAAAGCTGTTGCGCAGGGACAGTAAAAATTCCTCATTGTTCAGCACGGCCAGATAATTTTCCAATCCGACGCCGCCGGAAGCCTGCAAGAAGGACTTGCTGAGCAAGATAGCCAGGGGACAGCAAACGGCGCCTAAAAAGACGACGCATATAAGCCCGAATATAAACTTTAACTCTATTCGTTCTTTTTCCATGACCTTCTCCTTTACTGCGCCTGCCGCGCCGCAGGCATCGCGCCGGGCTCGAACAGCTTGTAAATGTTGTCGCGCTTGATTTGCAGCTGCGACAAGATAAACTTTTTGATGAAATCGTCCTTCGGCGCATGGATGATGTTGTCCGGCGTGTCGAACTGGGCAATTTTGCCGCCGTTTAAAATGAGCACCCGATGAGACAAGGTAAGGGCCTCTTCCGGATCGTGGGTGACGATAATCGTCGTCAGATGATATTGTCTGGCAATGGTGCGGATGCGTTCTTTAATGGATTCTTTAATGACGCCGTCCAGCGCGCTGAGCGGTTCGTCAAGCAGGAGAATCTTCGGCTTCATCACCAGTGTCCGGGCTAACGCGACGCGCTGCTTCTGGCCGCCTGAAAGCTGGCCGATGCGCTTATTGACGTGGTCCTGCAAATCGAGGAGCCGAATGAGATCTGCCACTTCTTCTTTCGTAGCGATGCCCGGCTTGTTGCGCAGGCCGTATACGATGTTCTGATAAGCCGTCAGGTTGGGGAACAATGCATAATCCTGAAATACAATGTTGAAGCCCCGCTTCTGCATGGGAACGCGGCTTAAATCTTCGCCGTTATACAAGAGCTGACCGCCGCTGATCGGCGTAATTCCTAAAATGACGTTCAGCAGCGTCGTCTTGCCGCCGCCGGAAGGCCCTAAGATAGAAATAATTTCGCCGTCTTCCACGGTCAGGGAAATATCGTCAAGAATCACTTTTTCATCATACTTTTTAACAATATGCCTTAACTCCAGCATAGGGATGTCCTCCTTTTTCAACACTCTTGTTGCAGTGTACGTCCCCTTTGCAAAGATTATATTTATATATCGTAATTTTTAGGTAAAATATGGAAAATAAAAGCAAATAACATTAACTTATTGCTTTATAACGATAGCCTATAAAATGCAGAAAAAAGACCATCCAGTCTTTATAGCGCACTGAATGGTCTTCCTCAACATATTTCTATTTACTTCATGTTGCAATATTCTGCAAATATTATATTATTTCCTCAAAATAAACCGCACCAGCAGGATGCTCGCTTCGTACAGTACGATCATCGGCACGGCGATCATGACCTGTGTGAATATGTCCGTCGTCGGCGACACGACGGCAGCGAAGATAAAGGCGACGACGATGAGGACGCGCCGCTTAGATTTCAAAAAGGCCGATGTAATCAGTCCCATCTTCGCCAGGAAAAACAAGACGAGGGGCAGCTCGAAGACGACGCCGAAGGGCAGCATAAAGGCAATAAAAAAGGACAGGTACGAGCTGAGCGAAAACATAGGCTGCAGCGACGCCGTAGCAAAGCCCATAAAAAACAATACGGCCGCCGGAAATACGGCGTAATACGAAAAGGCCAGGCCGGCGTAAAACAGCAGCACCGCCGTGGGAATAAGCCAGAACACGGCGGCCCGCTCCGAAGGCATCAGGGCCGGACGAACGAAGCCCCATAGTTCATAGCAAATAATCGGCAGCGTCACCAATATGCCCGTACACACAGCTACCTGAATATACGAAAAAAAGACTTCTGCTGGATTGAGAAAATACAGCTTGCCTGCCGGAGCCGATATAATGTCAATGATTTCCTCTACAAAATTATAGGAAACGCCGCTGGCAACGGCTACTGCCGCCAGGCAGATGATCAGGCGGCTGCGAAATTCCTGCAAATGTCCGCTCAGCGGCATTTCTCCATCCTGACACTCCTTCTTAACGGGAGAGCTATCGCCGTCAGCCGTCGCTGCGCTCCGCACTGCCGCGATTTCCTCTTCCGCCTTATCGGGCTTTGTCTCCATAGCTTCCTCCTATGTTCTTCACGTCGTTTATATCCTTTTGAATAGATTCTTTGACTTCCTGTATATCCCCGGCATGGATATCGTCGGCGACATCATGCATAGCCTTTCGAAATTCCCGCAGGCCCTTCCCAAAGGCTCTCGCGACTTCCGGAAGTTTTCCCGGACCGAAGACGAACAGCGCGACGACGGCTACGACGATCATCTCGCCCATTCCGATATTAAACATAGCTCCAATCCTCTCTTTTTACGAAAACAGGCGCCTGATTTGCTCAAGCACCTGTCGAATCCGTACCTATATAATTAGAGATAATGAACCCGGGACGGGTCGTAGCGGTCTTCTTTCAGCCGTTCATTACCGCTGTCTTTCGGATAGCCGAAAGATACGATAGCAAAGGGCGTAAACCCTTCAGGAACGCCTACGGCGCGGCGAACAATGACTTCTCTCGATTTATACGGCGAGACACCGATCCATACAGCTCCCAATTCCAAATGAACTGCTTCCAACAGAATATTTTCTACGCAAGCACTCAAATCAAGGTTGACAAATGCCGGGAACCGCTGGTTTGTATCGCGGCTGCAAACGACGATAGCTGCAGGCGCGTTTGCCGCGCAGCCGGCGTAGGGGCTGCAGCGGGATAAATCCTGAATCACCCGTTTATCACGAACGACGTAAAATTCCCAAGGCTGTTGGTTTCCCATGGAAGGGGCGGCCATGCCGGCGCGCAGCAAGAGTTCTATCTTTTCATCTTCAACCATAGTCGGCAAAAATTTTCGAACGCTGCGTCTGGTAAAGATTTCATTCATACTAATCTACTCCCTCCTGAGTACTAAAATAAAAGTACTATATTGGTTTATTATACCATACATAGTAAAAAAGAAGAATAGAAAATAAGCTGTAAAAAATTCTTACGCGCCCCGTAAAAAGGACGTAAAATAGAAAGGGCGCCGTCCGAAAGCCCAGCGGCGCGCCGTATATCCTTACGTATATCGTTAAACCTATATTCCATCATTACTAACAGCCAAGCATTCCTCCTTCTGGCTGGAAATACAAAAAAGGCTGCCGCACGAAGAGGAATGCGAATCCATAACACCACTATTCCACAACATCAAATCGAGGCAATAGTCCGCTGTCTTTTACCTAACATTCTGACCTTCTGCGAGAACGAGGAAGGCCAGTGAGAATTTACAGAGCGGGGTGCATTCGGCAGTTGACGAAAGAAACTGCAAAAGGCCAAGCAGTCAAAAGAGTATAGCACTTATATAAAAAAATGAAAGCCCACTGCCGACAGAGGCTTTCATTGCACAATATAAAAATATCTAAGGCTTGCAGCTGCCGCAGGGTGAATATCCCTGGGCCAATAAGTCGCCGCGCGAGCCGGTATAGGTTTCCTTATTCTGGCTCTTTATGGTCTTAGCGCCGGAACAAGAAGGCTTGTGAAATTTTTTAGAATTCGTATTTAATATGTACGTATCAGTTTGGTCTGCGCCGGCAGGTGCTGTCCCGTCATGAGCCGGCACGGTTCCGCCGCCTTCTGCATGGCTTTGGCCCGTCCCATAGTCGATGACGATGCCTGGCTGGACATTATAGCAATAGACGTTAAAGCAAATGCCGGCGCCCTTGTCCTCTACCGATTCCGCTTCGATCTGCACGCCCCGGGCGACGAGCTCCTTTCCCTGAAAGACCGGCGTAACCCGGTACAGCACGTGGTTTCCCGTTTCCTTCACATAGTCGGCTACCATGTTTTCAAAGGGAAGCATTCCCTGTACGTTCATATACCGTGTGCCCGTAATGAGGTTTTGCTTATTTGCATTTTCCGCCGACAGCTGATAGCCGATGAGATGGCAGCGGTTATACAAATATTTGCCGTCGACGCTGTCGTATTTCGCCACTTGCCAGCCTGAAGGCTTCACCTGACCGATAGCGCCCCTCTTTTCTGTCGGCATAATGTCCCTGCCAATATTGGCGAAGGCAGCGCCGCAGCGTCCCAGCGAATCTAAAGGGCTATACCGCTCAAAGGACGACTCCGAAAAGTCGCTTTCCGAAAAATCCGGCTTATTGTCATGAAGAACGACGTAGGGCTGGCCGGAAAAGGCTGGTATGTCGGCCAACGACGCGGCAGCCGATACAGAGCTGGCCTGTACCGGACGCGAAGTCTCCGTACTACTGCATCCCGACAAAATCAGACACAACGCCGCAACCAACGTCAATAACAAAGATATACATTTTTTCATTTTTTATAAATCTCCTCCGTAATGCATGCATGGGAATTTCCCGAAAAATCCGTTTTTTCCGCAAGCTTCCATCCCTGCTCCAGGGAAATAGGAAAAAATACGTCTCCCGGATAGGCCCGATTCCAGCGATACAGCCATATTTCTTCAATCTCGTCCGCCCAGGACGCAAAGGCCGCCGTTTCTACGAAGCAAATATCGCCCCTGCCGGCCTGCTGCAGAAAATCCTCGGCAGCGCGTACGCTGCCCGCCTCCTGCGCTTCAAACAGCACGGCGCTGTCCGGATGTATCCACACGGTCCGGCCCGCCGCGCGCTGCAGCAGACGCCGTATCAGGAGCACATCCCGGCTTTGCCGGCGATGATTGAAGGCCATCTCCATAGCGTCGTCAACGCAAGCTGCAATAATCATTCTGCTGTCACCTGCCCTTTCGCATGAGTATTATGTATAATGAATATTACGAAAAAAAGAGCTGTCAATTTCTCGACAACTCTTTTTCCTGGTGCGGTTGATGGGACTTGAACCCATACGAGCTTTCGCTCACTACCCCCTCAAAGTAGCGCGTCTGCCATTCCGCCACAACCGCATGTGTAATTGTTGGTGCTCAGGGACGGAATTGAACCGCCGACACGGGGATTTTCAGTCCCCTGCTCTACCGACTGAGCTACCTGAGCAAAAAATATGGCGACCCCGATCGGATTTGAACCGACGATCTTCGCCGTGACAGGGCGACATGTTAAACCGCTACACCACGGGGCCGTTTCATACTTTTCAGAACGTCTCGCGTTCCGACAAAAAGTATTCTATCATGTTCCGGCTCTTTTGGCAAGTACTTTTTTTATAATTTTTGCAGAACACGCCTCTTTTTTTCAAATCCCCCTGCCGCCTCAGGACATTCGGCGTCTTACGCTGTTGGGAAGGCCTTGCTAAGGAGATAAAAGCGTGATCTCTTTTCTCAGTGAGACCCGTCGCGGCTTCACGTCGCCTTAAATCTGAAAAAATCTCGATTTCCCTGGCTGTCGCTACTATGTAAACCCTGTATTTTGATGTATAATAAGGTCGATACATGCATTTACATAGTATTTACATTATTTACAGAAAGGTGACATTCCATGGTAAAACCCGCCAACAAACCGCAGCGGTTGTCCTTGTCTTCGTTGAAAGCGGATTTTTCTTCTGCCGTTTCAAGACGCAGGCTCGTTTACTTGCTATGTACGTTTTTCGTCATCTACGCCTTGTGCTATCAATGGCAGTTTCTCGTGTCCCTCGGCCTGGGGCCTGATAATATACATCATATGACGGTCGGGCTGATTCCAGCCGTAGGAGCAGTCGTCCTGTCCCTGGCCCTGTATTGGCGTCATCTATGCATCGCTTCCGTCGTGCCGACGGCCCTCATCGCCGTCAGCTGGATCGTGACGGGGCCTTATCTGAGCTATATCACGCTGATACAGCAGAATACAGTGTATTTAAATAATATGTATGATATTTACGTCGGCCTGTATCTCTTCGCCATTCTCTTTTGTCTGAACATGGCGGCCCGGCAGTTTTTAAACCGCAAAATCAGCGCAGCCATCATGACGGCCGTTCAGTTCGCGGCCTTCTTCGTCATCGCCCTGCAGTGGGTATACTTCGCCCTGTACCACTCGTGCATTACCACGTCGGGGGCGCTGCTCATCTTCCAAACGGGGCCGGCGGAAACGCTGGAATACTTCCATTCCCTCGGCATCGGCCGCATCGTCTTTATCGCATTGTTCGTAGCGCTTTTAATCGGCGGCCTTCTCTTCGCCAACTACACGCAGAAGACCTTGCCCCGCACGCCGGTGTACCGAAAGATTCTCCCCTTGCTGTCGCTGCTGATTATTTTCCCATCTGTCGGCGCACTGGGCGAAGAAATTTTCCCGCAGGCCTTCCCGATCCGCACCTTTATCGATACGCACGATTACATGGAACGCTCCGCCTTGTATACGGAAAACCATGACGGCAAATTCGCCGCCCTGCAGGCGGTCCAGCTGAATCCGGCCGAGTACCCTAATACAGTCGTCGTTGTCATCGGCGAGTCGGAAACGCGGACCCTCATGCACGCCTTCAACCCGAATCACGTAGAAAATACGCCATGGCTGACAGCTATGAAGGAAGACCCGGACTTTACGCTGTTTTCCAACGCCTACAGCTGCGTCTGGTACACCGTCCCCGTTTTGGAACGGGCCTTGACGGAAGCCAATTTCTACAATAACAAGGAATTCAACTCTTCTATTTCCATTTTGGATATGGCGAAAAAGGCCGGCTATAAGACGTACTGGTTCAGCAACCAGGGCTCTATCGGCGTCGCCGACACGCCCATCACGCTCGTCGCCAAGACCGCTGACGTATCCGAATGGGTAGACCAGGAATTGAAGCAGTCGACGATGGACGGCGCGCTCCTGCAGTTCCTGCAGCGCGTCGACCCGAATGAAAAGAACTTCGTCGTCCTTCACCTCATGGGCAGCCACATTGAATACCGCAACCGCTATCCCAAGGAATTCCAGGTATTTAACGACGGCACGGTAAATCAGCAGGCCGATTTCGACAACACCGTCCTGTATACGGACTGGGTATTGTCGCAGATTTTCGAATACGCCAAGGAAAATCTCAACTTAGACGCCATGATTTACTTCTCCGATCACGGCAGCGATCCCGACAAAGGCCGCCAGCCCGACGACATCTCCTTCAAGGTGCTGCGCATTCCCATGTTCTGCTACTTATCGGAAGGCTATCAGGCCCGCAATCCCGAAGTCGTCGAAGCCGTCAAACAAAATAAAGATAAGTTCTTTACCAATGATTTAGCCTATGAATTTGTCTGCGGCATCCTCAACATGCAGTCGCCCAACTACGACCCGACGTACAGCATCGCGTCGTTGCAGTGGAAAATGGAACGAAAGGATCTCGTAACCCGCTTCGGCAAGGTCAGCTTGCTGGAGGATACGGAATTCTAACGGGTTCCCATTCTTTTATACGATACGAAAGACCCTGTCTGAACCGGTTCAGACAGGGTCTTTTTCGTATTGCTTATGCAGTTTGAAAGCGGTAGCCGTTCCCCCATACGGTTTCAATGGCCGTAAACGCCGGCGATACTTGATTCAGCTTTTCCCGCAGCCGGTTGATGTGGACCGTTACAGTCGCCAAATCTCCGCTGGCGTCGAGATGCCAGACCTGCTTAAACAGCTCCTGCTTGGAAAACACCTGATCGGGATGGCCGGCTAAAAATGCCAGCAAGTCGAATTCCTTAACGGTCAGCGGGATTTCCGTCCGGCCGCGGAAGGCCTGGCGGCGGCGAATAAAAATCGTTAAGTCGCCGACGCAGATATCCGCGTCTTCGCCGACGGTCCGCCGTTCTTCCAGCAGCCGGCGGCGCATGGACAAGCACGCTTCGATGCGCGCCGCCATGACGGCCGGCGAAACGGGAGCCGTAATATAATCGTCTGCCCCGGCTTCCAATGCCTTGATTTGTTCTTCGTCGCAGCCCCTTTCTGCGACGAGAAACACCGGGACGTTCTGGGCCGCGCGAATCTGACAGCACAGGCCTATGCTGTCCCCATCCGGCAAGGGCGAATGAATCAGGATTACGTCGATCCCTCCCTGCTTCGCCGCCGCCAGCCCGTCTTTTCCGCCGGCCGCGGCGGCAACGTCGAATCCCTTCTTTTCAAAAAAGCCTTTTTCCCAGGCACTTGACGTGCCCGTTCCCCCAATAATCAACATGTGCGCCATTGAAATTCCCCCTCTGCGCCAGATGAATAGAAAGACTTATTTGCCTGTCTGAAGACGCCGGAACCCGTAATCGAGGATAGCCGGCGCATCTTCCCAGCGGTTGTCGTCGTTGAACAGGACGACGAGGAGCGTGCGGCCGTTCCGCGTCGCCGATGCGACCAGGCAGTCGCCGGCCGCATTGGTAAAGCCCGTCTTGATGCCGTCGGCGCCCTTATACCCGCTGGTCAAAAAGCGGTTCGTCGTCGTGACGTGCTTCGGCGTCCGGCCGTCCAGATACTGCACGTCGTACGACGTAAGGCTTACGATACGGCGGAATTCCGGGAATTTCTTCATGCCGTAGGCCGCCATCTTTGCCATATCGACGGCCGTCGTGTAGTGCTTCGCCGCCGTCAGGCCGTGAGGATTGACGAAATGCGTGTGCTTTGCCCCCATTTTCACAGCTTCCGCATTCATCATGTCGGCGTACCCGGCTACGGACCCGCCCAGCGTTTCCGCTACGGCGACGGCAGCGTCGTTCCCCGATACGACCATCATGCCGCGCAGCGCTTCCCGCACGCTCAGCTTATCCCCCGGCGCAATGCCCAGTGAAGAGGGCTCCGTATTCGCCGCGTAGCTGGAAATTTTCAGCGGCTGGTCCAGCTCGTCTTCTTTCTGGTCCAACGCCGTGATGAGCGTCACGATTTTCGTAGTGCTTGCCGGGTGCATCCACTTTGTCGGATTGACCTGATACAATATTTTTCCCGTATCGGCATCGATCATGCAGGCCGCTTCCGCGCCTGTCGACGGTACCGCTGCCTGAGCCGCGCTCCCGCTTACGCCGGAGCAGACTGCTAAAAACAAGGCGCACAGGCCGACTGCCATGATGCGCCGCCATTTACAAAACATGCTGCATCCACTTCCTTATCTAAATACATATTCTGCTGCCTGCTGGCAGTTTCTAAATATAATGCTTATTATATTTTTTATTAAATCATATGTCAATTTTCCGGGCCGAAAATAAAAAACACGTGCCTCCGGCAGGGTTTCCGCCGAAAACACGTGTCTCTTATGCGAATCGTATCCTTATTCAGCCGGCCGTATCTCCGCATGGAACAGCTCCTTGCCGAGGGTCTGCACCCAAAATCCGAGGAGCTGGCTATACGCCTCCTGTCCCGACGACGCGGCTTTTAAAACCTGGGCCATAAATTGCTGGGCCCAGGAGTAGCTGAAGCGGTCGAAGCGCCCCATTTCGTTCATAGCGGGAATCCGCTCCAATAAGGGCAGGAAAATATCCGCCGTCACTTCTTTCGCCTTCGGCGTAATATCGTATACGTATCCCATGCCCTTGCGGTCCTTTTCCAGGAACACGAGGGACACGTCCGCCCTGCCGCCGCCTTCAGTCAAATCGATATGATACGCCTCCAGAGGCAGCTTTTCCCGGTCTGCTTCCTTGACGAGCTGGTACGCGCCGTATTTGATGATTTCATACAGCCTGTCGTCATATCCGCTCTCTATTTCGATGATTTTTTCCCGCCATTCGCCCCAGGTCAGCGCCGCCCGGCAGCGGTAGTCCGCGAACGAATCGCCGCCTAAAAAGGAGCGCACCTCTTCCGACGTAACGGGCGTTTTCGGATCCGGTATATGCCATACCATAAATTTCTTGTGCTTGTCGACATACAAGCAGGGGCTTTCTACATGTATCTGGCTATGGCAATGGGGGCATTGATAAAAAAATAATCCTTCATCGTGAAGCACGCGCCGGCGCAGCTCGGCGTTTTCCCCGCCGTCGATGCAGTCCCATGTGGAAAACGCGCCGACGCCTCCGCAGGCCGGGCACGTAAGCTGCAGCTCGGCGCGGTGCGTCCTGTCTTTCTGCTGATGTTCTTCAACTGCCATGATGTATCCTCTCTTATCCTATAGTGTTTCCGCGCCGCTCAATAATACGACTGCAGCAGCGATTCCAGGCCGGAGCTGCTCTTGATTTCCGGCTGCTCCTGGTACGACTGCATCACCGTATCGGCGGCCTTTTCAATATCGACGATGCCGCGGGGCTGGCTCATATCCAGGAAGGGGCGCAGCACCCGCTTCATAGACCTCACCTGCTCAGCGAAGGCGATGGGGTCGGGCTTATCCGTTTCCACCTGCAGCATGACCAGGGAAATCATCGCTTCTTCTATCATGTCGGCCAATTCGTCCTTATGAGCATCGTTGAGGTGGCGCAGCCAAAAGAGGACGGCCGCTCGCGTATACACAGCCTGCATCTCCGCATCGGCGCAGACCAAATCGATGCGCTCCATTCTTCCGCCCTCTTCCATGAGCAGCGGCACGACGGCAGAGGCGGCGCGCTGTCGGGGATAGCGCTTATCTTCCGTGCTGACCGAAGTAAAGGCCAAATGGCGAACTCCCTTCTCTTCGGCCAGGCTCAGGCTCTTCCGGTAGCAGGACAGCAGCTCTTCTTCTTCGCCGCGCTTGCCGCCGACCCAGATAGGCCCTACGGCATGAATCACATATTTCGCAGGCAGCTTGTAGCCGAAGGTTATCTTAGCGTCGCCTGTGCGGCAGCCTTTCAGGGACCGGCACGCCGCTGTCAGCGAAATGCCGCCGGCCTTATGGACGGCCCTGTCGACGGCGCCGCTCAAGCCCAGCAGGCTGGAGCTGGCCGAATTGACGATGGCGTCGGCCGGCCATTTCGTTATATCTCCCACTAACACGCGAAATTGCATGGTATCACATCCTTTACGATATACGCTCGTACATATAAATTCATTATACCATACAGGAAACGGCGGCGCATAGCAAAGGGCCCTATTTCACAAAAATACTGATGGCCTTCTTGAGCTTTTCCACAGATTCCAAATCGTTTCCCCGCACGGCGTCGGCCAGGCAGTGGTCGATGTGGTCCTTTAAGATGACCTTGCTGACGCTGACGACGGCCGAGTCGACGGCGGCCAGCTGGACCAGCACGTCGCTGCAGTCGCGCTCGTCTTCTACCATCCGCTTGATCGCCTCCAAGTGGCCTTCGACCCGGGCCAGGCGGTTGACGACGGCCTTCTTCTGCGTATGGCTGCGGTGCGAACTGCCTGCCGGAGCCGAGGCACCGCCGCGGCCGTAGGGATCGTAAGACAATTCGTCGGCCTTCGTCACGCTGACAAAATACAGATCGTCCCAGTCGACGGCAGCCGAAAGAGTAAATCCCCCGCCGACAAGATCTGCCGCCAGCATGTCCGCAGGCGGCAGCAGCCGGCGGTCTGCCCGGTCATCGTGAATGCGGTTTACCTGCTGCCGTCCCATATCGTGCATGACGATCAGGGAGCCTCCGTCCTTTAAGGACCGCCGCATCTTTTTGACAAAGTCCCGGCTGCGGCTGCTGATATGAGGATAAAAATTCAGGCAGACGACGGCGTCGTAGGCCTGCTCCGGCAGGTCGTATTTCAGCACGTCGCCCTCTACCAGCGAGAGACCCGGCAAATCGGAAAATTTTTTCCTCGCCTTATCCAGCATTTGCCGGGAATAATCGAGGCCCGTCACCGTTCCCCCTTTGCCGACGGCCCGACTTATATAGGGCAGCAGCACGCCGGTGCCGCAGCCTGCGTCCAGCACCGACGCGCCGGCCCGTATCTTTGCCAGCTTCAGCAGAAACTGCAGCTTTGCCGGATTTTCCTTGCGGTCCCGGTCCCACGTATCGGCATAATTTTCAAAATATATATGTTCTTTATCCATCGCACCTGGTCGTTTCCTTTCATCCTTTTCTATCATTGTAACGGCTGGCCGCAAATTTTACAAACATGAAGTCCGCTCTATGGCGCCCTGAAACAAACGACTGCTCCCGTCGGGGCTTTTTTGCTATAATACAGATAAGGGAAACACATTCGCGAGGTGAGCCTCTATGACTATGGAAAAACATATCTTTTACTCCGTCTGCATCATCAGCTTTGCCGGCTCGTTTTTATCGACAGCCGTTAACATCGCTATTCCCGTCATGTCCCATGAATTCGGCCTGACGCCGGATAAGCTGAGCTGGGTCGTCACGGCCTTCCTAATTCCCACGGCGGCCTGCCTGCTGCCGATGGGAAAGGTATCCGATATCTACGGCCGCAGAAAAACATATGCCGCGGCGCTCTTGGCCTTCGCCTTTACGACGGCTGCCGCTGCTCTGGCAGCGACGCTGCCGGTTCTCGTCGCAATACGGGCCTTGCAGGGCATCGCCTTGTCAGCCGTATACGTATCCTATATGCCCCTGCTGCTGGCAACTACAGACGAGGATTGCCAGGGCCGCATTCTCGGAATCTGCGTCGGCCTGACCTACCTGGGCCTGTCCCTGGGACCGGTCGCAGGCGGCCTGCTGACGGAATACGCAGGCTGGCGCTCTATATTTCTCCTGTCAGCCGCCATGGCTTCCGCAGCCTATCTGTTCATCCGCCCGGTGCGTCAGGAATGGTACGCCAGCGGCGCTCCCTTCGTCAACGCCGTGAGCTCGGCCTTATCCATTGCCGGCATCGTGCTCTTTCTCTGGGGAATATCGTCCTATGCCGAAACGAACCTCCCCTTATGGGCCGGCTTGTTCCTGCTGCTGGCCTTTATCCTTCACGAAAGCCGTTCTTATCATCCCCTGCTGCCGCTGTATATTTTCCGCAGCGTCTCCTTTTCCATGTCCAATCTGGCAGCCTTCATTCAATACAGCGCGACGTACGCCATGTCCTTTCTGCTGTCTCTCTACCTTCAGGTGCTGACCGGCTTATCGCCGGCCGTCTCGGGCCTGATACTCCTCGTCCAGCCCATCATCATGGCCCTGCTGTCGCCGAAAGCCGGCGCCTTGTCCGACGCCTACGGCCCCATGCCGATCGCGACGGCCGGCCTGGCCCTGACGACGCTGGGACTGGCCTGCTTCGCCGTCTGTCCCGACGCATCCGTCGCCGCGGTCGCCGCCTTTCTCGTCCTCATCGGGACGGGGTCTGCCTTATTCGGCGCGCCGAACAACAGCGCCATCATGAGCTCCGTCAAGCCGGCCTATCACGGCGTAGCGTCCAGCATGCTGGCCCTGGCCAGAAATCTCGGACAGGCATCCAGCATGGCCGTCGTCACGCTGATTCTGTCGCAGTACACGGCGGCGACGGCCATATACGCCGACGCCGTGCGCGCCGCCCTGCGCCAGTCCTACACGCTGTTCGCCGTCCTCTGCCTGTTTTCAGTCTTCGCCTCCCTGGCCCGCGGAAAAAAGAAATAGCCGAACAGGCCGTCTTCGCGTATAATAGACATATTAAATCTATCATATAACATACCTGCAAGGAGGTTTTGCCTTATGAAAAAACAAGTAATCGCCGCCATGCTCACCGTATCGCTGCTGGCCGCCGGCGGCACGGCCGTCACCCAGGCCTTCAGCCTCGGCTCGATTTTGAAGGTCGGCGGCGTGACGGTCCTCGTCGATAAATTCGGCGGCCAAATCAACGATTTCCTCAACAAGCTGCTCATGAAAAACGGCGTCGGCACCGACTACGCGACGAAGGTCGTCCCCGTCCTCAGCATCGGCACGGGCAAATACATCGGAGCCGTCCAGGTCGTCGGCCCGACGGCACAGGTCGATAAGGTCAAGGCCGTCGGCCAGCTTGAAGGCAGCTTCAACGATATTGCCCGGGCCAAGGCTCTCATCCCTCTCGAATCCGTCGATATTACCCACCTCAGCCGCGTTCAGGGCATCGGCGTATCGGCCATCATCGACTTGAAATTCTAGTTTTCTAATCCCCCTCGTCGTGGTAGAATAATAACAGCGACATAAAGGGGGAATTTTTTTGAAAACATATCAACCGATAACATCTGAAATCATTGATAAACTCAAGGCCATTACGGGCCCGTCATACGTCAAGACCGACCGGGACATTCTCCTGCAGTATCAGACGGATTATGAAACGAATCCGGCCATGTTCCGCGTCCCTGAAGCAGCAGTCCTTCCGGCAAATGCCGAAGAAATCTCTCAGATCGTAAAGCTGGCCAACGAATACGACTTCCCGATTACCGTCCGCGGCGGCGGCACCAGCCTGGCAGCCGGAGCCATCCCGGTCTGCGGCGGCCTCGTCCTGTCTATGGAACGGCTTAATAAAATCATCGAGCTGAACGAAGAAGGCATGTACATGACCGTCGAAGCCGGCGTCCGCACGATTGACATGCAGAATGAAGCTAAAAAAGTCGGCCTGCTCTACGCCGGCGACCCGTCAAGCGCCGAAAGCTGCCTCATCGGCGGCAACCTGGCCACCAACGCCGGCGGCCTCCGCGCCGTCCGCTACGGCGTCACGCGCGACCAGGTCTACTCCCTGGAAATCGTCACGCCGACAGGGGACATCGTCGAATGCGGCCGCATCCTGAAAAAATGCTCTACCGGCTACGACCTGGAACAGCTCATCATCGGCAGCGAAGGCACCCTGGGCATCATCACCAAGGTCACGGTCAAGCTCATTCCCTTGCCGCCGTACCGCATCGACGTCCTGGCCATCTACACAGATCCGAAAAAGGCCCTGTACATGGTGCCGAAGCTGCTGAAAGCCGGCGTCGACCCGACGAGCGTCGAATACATGGACAACTCCTACGTCCGCGATACGGCCGACTACTGCCAGTATTCCGACATGCCCCATTACGAAGACGGCATCTACGTCATCATTACCGTCGAAACGTTCCGTGAAGACGAATTAGACGCCAAGATGGATACGGTCTGCACGATTTGCGAAGAATCGGGAGCCGTAGAAGTACTGGAAGCCGACGACCGCATCTGGAACATGCGCCGCAACGTCCAGACGTCGTGCGAAATGATCAGCAAGGTCTTCCTCACCGACGACGTCGTCGTTCCCGTCCATAAGATCGCTTCGACCATCGAAAAGATCATGGAAATCGGCGAAAATTATCCCTTCCAGGTTAAGATCAACGCCCACATCGGCGACGGCAACCTGCACATCGTTCTCTGCAAGATGGACATGAGCGACGAAGAATGGAATAAAAACGTCGAAGAATTCCATCAGCAGGTCTACGCCTACGCCTACAGCGTCGGCGGCAGATTGGCCGGCGAGCATGGCATCGGCGCGAAAAAGCTGAAATATATGGAACAATTTACGCCCCAGGGCGAGCTGAAGATCATGAAGACTATCAAGCGGGCCATGGACCCCAACCTTATCCTCAATCCGGGCAAGGTAATCGACGCGTAAGAACTGAAAACGCTGCGCCTCACGCGATGCAGCAATGTAAAAACGGGATGATCCCGGTACCATACCGGTTTCATCCCGTTTTTTATATGCCGTGCATCATCGATGCACAGGAGATTCTTATTTCAGCAAAGCTGCGGCTTTGGCGATGTTGTTGCGGATCGTCTGGCAGCAGCGCTTGAATTCCTGCAGTTCGTCTTCCGGCAGGTTGTATTCCATGACCTGTTCGACGCCATGGATGCCGATGACGGCAGGCACGCCGCAGAAAATGCCCGTTTCGCCGTATTCGCCGTCCAAGGGGACGCTGGCAGCCATGATTTTCTTTTCATCGTGGAGAATCGCCTTGACGATGGACGCAGCCGTCGAGCAGATGCCGTATTCCGTGCAGTGCTTGCCCTTATAGGTTACCCAGCCGCCGCCGATAGCCCGTTTTTTCATGTCTTCCCGGTCAAAGGCAAAGCGGGGATCGTCGCCATAGTCGGCCAGCGGTTTGCCGCGGAAGTTGACGATAGACCAGGGGACCATCTGGGCGTTGCCGTGTTCGCCCATCATGTAGGCCGTGAAGGAGTGGTGTTCCAGGCCCGTCTGCTGTACGATGGCGCTGATGAGGCGGGACGAATCCAATCCCGTGCCGGTGCCCAATACGCGGCCCTTCGGCAAGCCGCTCTTCTTGGCGATTAAGTCGGTAATGACGTCGCAGGGATTCGTAATGTTGACGAAAATGCCGTCAAAGCCGCCGGCCATGACCTTGGGGACGTAGTCGGCTACCTGGGCCACGGTAAATTCCATTTCGTCGTCGCGGTTGCCCGTAGCGCACAAGTTGATGTCGCCGACAGCGTTGACGATAACGTCGCAGTCCTTCAAATCAGCGTAATCCGCTATCGTATACGTGACGCGGTGCGGCATGAACATGACGGCGTCCATTAAATCCTGCCGTTCGCTTTCAGCCTTCTGGGCGTTGCAGTCGCAGATTTTTACTTCATCGGCAATGCCCATCACGCCCAAAACAAAGGCGACATGAGCGCCTACGTGGCCTAAGCCGACGACGCCGACAACTCGTTTCTTTAACTCCATATGTATCCCTCTTTCTGCATAAGTGCTGTAAATAATAATGTAATGGTTTTATGATAAAATATTTTTACGGCAAATACAATAGATGTTTTTAAATTCAACGGATTTGGTCAAATACTAAAACGTTTTAACGGAAAACTTCTTCAAACTTTTTACGGCTGCGGCAATGCACGGCCCCGTCTTCGGAAACGACGACGTCCATCGCGGCGTCGTAGGGCTCCATGGGAATCGGCGCAGTCATCATAGCGTTGCGGCACAGCAGTACCCGCAGGAAGGGCGCCTTCGCCAAGTAAGCGTCGTAAAATCCGCCGCCATAGCCCAGGCGCTGCCCTGCTTCGTTGCCGCTGACGCAGGGAATCAAGCCCAGGTCGATCTCATCGGGCTGCAGCAGCGGCGCATTCGGAGACGGCTCCAGTATGCCCCAGGTTCCGGCCTGCAGCTCGTCCAGCCCGCCGATTTCCCGCATCTCCATGACGCCTTTGCCGACGCACAAGGGGACGCCGACCCGTTTTCCGTCGGCCAGCATGCGTTTAATCAGGGGCTTCGTATCGATTTCATGGGCCATGCCGACATAGGCGCATACCGTACGGGCCGCCTGATAGGCCGGCAAGGATACTACATGGCGGTATATGGCCTCGTCAGCCTTCCGGCAGTATGCCGGCAGCAAGGTTTGCACCCGTTCCAGCAGCAGCCGTCTCAGCCGTTTCTTTTCTTCCCTCTTCGTCATCTGCTCCGCCTCCTGTATCAAAGTCTCATGGCTTCATTATAGCATACCCGCCGGCCCTTCCTGTACAGTCCCTATGAGCCGCCGTTAAGATATCTTATGTATTGATAAAAAAGTATAATAATTTTAACTTTTCCTCATGACAAATTAAAAATACCATGCTATAATATAGGTAAGAAATGCGGAAGCATTAGAAAGGGGTGAGTCCAGTGAACACAGAGATTATTGAACATGCGTCTGGAGGCAAAGGGCATCTTGTAAAAGAGCACCTATTGTCGGCGGAACAATTGCTGGGCAAGAATGACATGTTCGCGAGAGTCACTCTGGAACCTGGATGTTCCTTAGGCTATCATGTTCATCATGGCAACGCAGAGGCTTATTATATCCTTTCCGGTGAAGGCGAGTACGACGACAACGGCACAGTCCGAACCGTCAAAGCAGGAGATGTCACTTATACGTCGGACGGAATGGGTCACAGCATCGAAAACAAGGGCGGCGAAAACCTCGTTTTCATCGCGTTGATTATTAAAAACTAAATAATGTCCACTTATTTCGCTTGATGATTCGCCAATGTTCGTTAGTACTAACTTGTCGGATTTTAGTTCTTCGAGCTTTTCGAATACTTGCAGATTTGCAAATCAGGATAGTCCACAGTTTGAGACGAATGTATGTATTTAGCGAGGTTAAAGATACCAGAACCAAAAACCATATGAATATGAATCCTATACCATAAGGCCCGGTACGCATATGTCGCGTGTATACCGGGTCTTTATCATGGGTAAAGCAATCCCCTCGGCCAACAGGCTGAGGGGATTGTCCTTTATACGCTTCGGCTCGCCGCGGCCTTCATGGCCTTGACGTATTCGTAAATATGGGGGCCCGCTTCCGTTCCGTACTTGCCGATAATCTTGACGATGGCGCTGCCGACGATGACGCCGTCGGCGACGGCGGCGATCTGTTCGGCCTGCTCGGTCGTATTGATGCCGAAGCCGACTGCGCAGGGCACGTCGGTCACGCTTTTCGCCACGTCGACGATTTCCTTCAAGTCCGTAGTAATCTCGCTGCGCGTCCCCGTAACGCCCAGGGACGACACGATGTACAAAAAGCCCTGGCCGACGGCGGCGATTTCCTTGATCCGCTCCTTCGACGTCGGCGCGATCATGGCGATGATGTCGACGCCGTACCGCGCCGCCTCGCCGGCAAATTCGCCCCGTTCCTCAAATGGCACGTCGGGAACGATGACGCCGTCGACGCCCGTTTCAGCGCATTTTGCAAAGAATGCATCCTTTCCGTAATTGAAAATCGGATTGGCATAGGTCAAAAATACCAGCGGAACCTGAGACTGCTGCCGTACCATTTCGACGAGGCGGAACACGTCTTCCAGCCGCGTGTTAACCGACAGGGCCCGGATGTTGGCTTCCTGGATGACGACGCCTTCGGCGATGGGATCGGAAAAAGGAATGCCGATTTCCACCAAATCAGCGCCGGCCCGTTCCATCGTCAGGATATATTCACAGCTCTTTTCTATCGACGGGTCTCCTGCCGTCAAAAATCCAATAAAAGCCTTGCCGTCTTTAAATGCGTTTTTAATCTTACTCATGGATGTCCCTCCCTTTATATCTGGCAATCGCCGCTACGTCCTTATCGCCGCGGCCCGATAAGCAGACGATCATCACGTCGTCCTTGTTCATCTTCGGCGCCAGCTGCATCGCGTGGTACACGGCGTGGGCGCTTTCAATAGCGCAGATGATGCCTTCCGTTCGGGCCAAATATTCAAAGGCTTCGACGGCTTCGTCGTCCTTTACGGGAACGTACTGGGCCCGGCCGCTTTCGTACAGATGGGCGTGCTCCGGCCCGATACCCGGATAGTCGAGGCCGGCAGAAATGGAATATACTTCGTCGATCTGCCCCTGGTCATTCTGGCAGAAAATCGATTTCATGCCGTGGAAGATACCGACGCTGCCTTTGGAAATCGTCGCGGCGTGGAATTTCGTGTCGATGCCCTTGCCGGCAGCTTCGCAGCCGATGAGCCGTACCGATTCGTCGCCGATGAAATGGTAAAACATGCCCATGGCATTGCTGCCGCCGCCGACACAGGCCAGCACGGCCGCCGGGAGCTTTCCTTCCCGTTCCAAAATCTGCGCCCGCGCTTCCTGGCTGATGACGGACTGGAAGTCGCGGACCATCATCGGGAAGGGATGGGGCCCATGGTCGAACCGATGACGTAATGCGTGTCGTCTACGCGGCTGACCCATTCGCGCATCGCTTCGTTGACCGCATCCTTGAGGACTCTCGTTCCCGTGGTGACGGCGTGGACCTTCGCGCCCAGCAGCTCCATGCGGTATACGTTCAGGGCCTGCCGTATCGTGTCTTCTTCACCCATAAAGACTTCGCATTCCAAGCCCATAAAGGCCGCGGCCGTCGCCGTCGCCACGCCGTGCTGGCCGGCCCCCGTTTCGGCAATAACCCGCGTCTTGCCCATCTTTTTCGCCAGCAGGCACTGGCCCAGGGCGTTGTTGATCTTATGGGCTCCCGTATGATTCAGGTCTTCCCGTTTCAAATAAATTTTTGCGCCGCCCAAGTCTTCCGTCATCTTGCCGGCGTAGTACAGTAGCGACGGCCTGTTGGCGTAATTATCCAGCAGGTCCTTTAATTCCCGCTGAAACTCCTCGTCCTGCTTATAAAAGGCGTAGGCCTTTTCCAACCGATGAATCTCGTTCATCAGCGTTTCCGGTATGTACTGTCCTCCAAAGAGTCCGAATCTTCCATTGCTCATGATGTACCTCCTAAAAAGTATGTCTTATTCGCCTTACGAATTCTATCATCTTCTGTCTGTCTTTTACGCCTTCCGTTTCTATGCCGCTGCTCACGTCTACGGCATAGGGGCGAAGCTCAGCCGCCACGGCGGCGTTGCCCGGGTGCAGCCCGCCGGCCAGAAAATACGGCCGGTCCAGCGCCGCAGCCAGCGACCAGTCGAAGGCCTGTCCCGTGCCGCCGGCTCCATGGTCCAGCAGGATGAAATCTGCCGAACTCTTGCCTGCGTCCTGTATATCCTCAGGCGAGCGGACGGAAAAGGCTTGTATGACCGGAACCGATACGGCCCGGCGCAGCTCCCGGATAAAACCTTCGTCCTCTGTGCCGTGGAGCTGCACCATCTGGATGACACCCTGCCGTACCAGCGCCGCAACGTGGTCTATAGGCTCGTCGACGAATACGCCTACGGCCGGTATGTCCTCCCGCAGGATCTTCCGCAGCTGCGCCGCCTGCCCGTCCGTCACGCGGCGGCGGCTGCCAGCGAAGACAAAGCCGACGTAGTCCGGCAGCAGTTCATTAGCCCACTCGATATCGCAGCGCCGCGTCAGGCCGCATAGCTTAATCTTAACCATGACGTTCTCCCGTCAGCGCTGCCAGGGCCGCTTTTTTGTCGGCGCTGCGCATGAGCGTTTCGCCGATGAGAACGGCGTCGGCGCCGGCCTCGCGCAGGCGGTCTATGTCGGCGCGGCAGCGTATGCCGCTCTCTGCTACGAAGAGGACGTCCTTCGGAACGAGAGGCCGCAGGCGGCAGCTCGTATCCAGGGATACGGAAAAGTCCTTCAGGTTGCGGTTATTGACGCCGATGATGCGCGCGCCGACAGCGACGGCCCGCCGTACTTCATCTTCGTCGTGCGCTTCCACCAAGGCCGACAATCCCAGCGAGTCGGCCCGCCGAAACAGCCTATCCAGCTGTTCGTCATCCAGCAGGGCGCAGATGAGAAGTATAGCCGCGGCGCCGCTGCGCCGCGCTTCATCCACCTGGTATTCGTCGATGATGAAATCCTTGCGCAGCAGCGGTGTCTTTACGGCTGAGGAAATCTCCTGCAAATACCGGCAGCTGCCCTGAAAATAATCCCGCTCCGTCAGGACGGATATGGCCGCCGCGCCGGCTTGTTCGTATTCCCTGGCGATGTCCACGTAGGGAAACTCCTCTGCAATGACGCCTTTCGACGGCGATGCCCTCTTGACTTCGCAGATAGCCGACATGCCCGGCCTTTTGAGGGCCTGCTCGAAGGGAAAGCCCTCTGCTGCCGGCGTGGCCAGAGCCATCTGCCGCATCTCGTCCCGCGAAATTTGCCGTATATCTTCCGCCAGCCGTCTGGCGACGGCGGCAGCAATCGTATCTAATATCATGACGTCCTCCTAAGCGATGTGGCTCTGGGCAATAAAGGCATCCAAGGTCTGGATCGCTTTGCCGCTGTCGATGAGCTCTTCTGCCAGCCGAACGCCGCCTTCAAAGGTCGATGCCTTTCCGGCAACGTACAAGCCGGCTCCGGCATTGAGGACGACGGCCGTCCGCCGCGTGCCTTTTTCCCCGCTCAAGACGCTGCGGGTAATCGCGGCGTTTTCCGCCGGCGTGCCGCCGACGATATCCGACTTCGCGCCGCGCTGCAGCCCGAACTGTTCCGGCTCGATGACGTAGGTCTTAAAGGTATCGCCGTCGAATTCGCAGATTTTTGTCGGCGCCGACGCCGATATTTCATCCATCCGGTCCAGTCCGTACACGGCCATTCCCTTTTTGACGCCCAGACCGTGCAGGGCGTGAGCCAGGGGTTCTACCAGGCTTTCGTCGTACACGCCGAGGATTTGATGATCTGCATGGGCCGGATTCGTAAGGGGCCCCAGGATATTGAACACTGTCGGAACGCTCAGTTCTTTGCGGACCGGCCCGACGTACTTCATGGCCTTGTGATAGTGCTGGGCAAAGAGGAAGCAGAACCCTACGTTGCGGAGCAGCTCGGCGCACCGTTTCGGTTCCATGCTGATATTCGCTCCCAGTGCTTCCAGCACGTCGGCGGCGCCGCTCTTGGACGTAGCCGCCCGGTTGCCGTGCTTCGCCACCTTGCAGCCGCCGGCGGCGCAGACAAAACCCGACGTCGTAGAAATATTGAACGATCCCGACTTATCGCCGCCGGTTCCGACGATTTCCAATACGCCGTCGCAGCCGTCTACGGGCAGGGCATGGGCCCGCATCGCCTTGGCGCAGGCCGTGATCTCATCGATCGTCGTCCCCTTGGACTGCAGCGCCGTCAAGAAGGCCGCCGTCTGAACCGGCGTCGTTTCGCCGCTCATAATCTCGTTGATGACGGCCATCGTTTCTTCCATGGTCAAATCTATTTTCTGTATCAGTTTTACCGTTGCTTCTCGTATCATGATGACATCCCCCTCCGCATAGATCTTCTACGCCGATAGCTGTAAAAAATTCCGAATCATTATCGGGCCTTCCGGCGTCAAGATGGACTCCGGATGAAACTGCAGCCCGTATATAGGATACTTTCGATGGCCGACGGCCATGATTTCCCTTTCTTCCGTCTCAGCCAATATTTCCAATTCGTCCGGCAGCGTTCCCCTCTTCGCCGCCAGCGAATGGTAGCGGCCGACGTCGATAGCCGGCGGCACATCCCGGAACAATGGCGACGGGCTGCAGATATGCGCCACAGACTGCTTGCCGTGCATGAGCCGTTCGGCGTACGTAATCTCCCCGCCGAAGGCTTCGCAAATGGCTTGATGGCCTAAGCACACGCCTAAAATGGGAACCTTGCCGGCAAAATGCCGGATGGCTTCTTCACAGATGCCCGCCTCGGCCGGCCGCCCCGGCCCCGGTGAGATGACCAGGTGATCGGGATGCATGGCTTCGATGGCCTGGACCGTCGTCTCGTCGTTCCGCACGACGGTAATCCGGCGGTCGAACTGCCCCAGCAGCTGGTAGAGATTGTAGGAAAAGCTGTCGTAATTATCAATAAGCACAATCATCGTCTATCCCTCCGTCGGCCTGCCGGATCGCCATGACCACGGCCTGAATTTTATTGAGGCATTCCTGATATTCCCGTTCGGGCTCGCTGTCGGCGACGATGCCCGCCCCGGAACGGACGAACACGCGCCGCCCCTTCTTATAAGCCAGGCGGATGCCGATGCACATATCCATGTTTCCCGTGAAATCAATATACCCGATAGCGCCGCCGTATACGCCCCGCTTTTTTCCCTCCAGCTCGTCGATAATCTGACAAGCCCGGATCTTCGGAGCTCCCGACAGCGTCCCCGCCGGCAGGACCGCTCCTACGGCGTCGACGGCCGTCTTATCTTTGCAAATCGTCCCCTTTACCGTAGACCCCAGGTGCATGACGTGGGAAAACCGCAGGACGTCTAAGTACGACTCGACGTGGACGGAGCCGAATTCGCTGACGCGCCCCAAGTCGTTTCGCCCCAAATCGACGAGCATGTTATGCTCCGCCAATTCTTTTTCGTTGTGCAGGAGCTCCTGCTCCAGCGCCGCGTCTTCTTCGTCCGACGCACCTCTGGGGCGCGTCCCCGCCAGGGGGAAAGTAAAGAGCGATTCGTTATGAAGCTTTACCAGCGTTTCCGGAGAAGAGCCGGCAATTTCCAGATCCTTTCCTGACAAATAAAACATGTACGGCGACGGGTTCGTCGTCCGCAGGACGCGGTATACGTCGAAGAGACTGCCGTCGGCTTCCGCCTCCATCCGATTGGATAAGACGACCTGGAAGATATCGCCTTCGCGTATATAGTGCTTTCCCGCCTCTACCATGCGGCAGTATTCCTCGCGGGAAAACATGGGCTGGAAGGGGCTTTGCAGCCGCAGAGGAGCGATGTCGGCCCCTTTGCCGCGGCGGATGAGCCGCTCCATCTGCTCCAGCTCCAGCAGCGCCTTTTGATAATGCTCGTCCGCTCCGTCAAGCCGTACGTTGGCAATCAAGAAGATGGTCTGCTTCAAATGGTCGAAGACGATGACCTTATCGAACAGAAACAAGTCGAAATCCAGTATATCTTCATCGTCGTCAGCCTCCAGATGCAGCGACGGCTCGGCGTACTGGATATAATCGTAGGCGACGTATCCGACAAGGCCGCCGGTAAAGGGCGGAAGGCCGTCGATGCGGGGCGCCGCGTTGTCCGCCAGCACCTGCCGCAGGAAGGACGCCGGGTCTGCCGTTTGAACCTCTATATCCGTGCCGGCCCGGATGTGGACCGTCCCGTCCTTGCAGGCCAGCTCCATCTGGGGATCATATCCTAAAAACGTGTACCGCCCCCACCGCTTGGAGTCCTCCATGCTCTCCAGCAAGTAGCACTGGGAGCTCACGGTTTTCAAAATCCGCATCACCTCGACAGGCGTCCGGATATCAGCGTACATGCGCCGGCTGACCGGCACGGTTTTATACTGGGGGCCGTAGGCCTTTACTTCTTCTAATGACAGCATCGCTGGTTCCTCCTATAAAAAAATCCGCCCATGACAAAGTCTACAACTTGTCAAGGACGGATATAGTTTCTCCGCGGTGCCACCTTGCTTTAGGATATGACTCCTACTCTCGACGGAATGCCATCACATTCCCGGCAACTGACGTATGCCTCCACGTCGCAGAATACTCGGCTAATGCCTTTGACTGCGCCCTCAGCGGTCCATTTAACGAGCTGCGTTCGGCCGGCTTCTCAGCACCCCGGCTCTCTGTACGTGCACGACATCGTTTTTACTTCCGCCTCACTGGTTTTCATGGGCTATGTTCGTTTGTTGATTTGTATGATATATCAAAAAAACTAATCTGTCAAGAATTTATCTCTTTAGATTTTAAAACAATCGTTTTACGTAATTAAGATAATACATTATAGCGCAAAAAAACGCATCTCTCTTCGTTGGAGGGAATGCAAAGAGAGATGCGCTGAAAGCTATGTATGGCTTAGGTAATCCGATTAGAAGAAGGCCAGGAAAGGCGATACGACTAAGAGCACGCCGGCGAAGATGATAAGGGCCAGCGTAATGCCCTTATATTTGTGCAGGGAATTGACCTTGTACACCAGGTAGGCCGGAATCAGACAGCCAATCAAGCCGAAGATAGGTCCGAGAAGGGTTAACAGCTTGAGAACCGGCGCGTTGAGGACGATAGCGCCCCAGGCAACGGCTACGGCAAAGACGAGGATACCCGTTTTTACCATCGACTTGTTAATCCGTTCTTCCGGCATCACGCGGCGCAGGATGTTCAGGGCAATGCCGCCGCAGGCTTCGCGGAAGCCAAGGAATACGCTGAAGAAGGCCGTCATGACGGAGAAGATGTTCAAAATCAGGCTGAAAATCTTAACGGCGCTGCCGTCAAACCCTCTGGCTACGATAGCCAGAGCGGAAATATTCTGAGAGTAGGCTTCTACAGCCTGTTCATGGCCCATGGCCAGGTTGAAGGACATGGCGTAAGAGAAAATCGTAATGAACAGGACGCTGAAGGCAATCTTCATAGCCCGCATCGCTTTATACCGCGCTACGTAGATAGACTTGTGATGAGAACGGTAGGAAATAACCATCGGGCTGATGCTGGGCAGGAACAAAATCGACGTCAGCGTAACCGGCAGCATGGCGATGGTATTCTTAATCAGAAATCCCAAGTCGGGGAATACGCCGATGTTGGCGATATTCCAATGCTGAACCATGATGCCTCCGAGGCAAATGACGACGAGGAGCTTGGTCAAAACCATGAGCGTAGACATGCGGAACAGCAGCTGTTCGCCCCGCGACGCCAAGGCAACCATGACGCAGATGATAGCCAGGCCGTAGAAGGGGCTGTCCGACAGCAGCGTATCGGTCACGCCGAAGGAATACAGGAACGACGCGCTGTCATTCGTCAGAGCCGTCGAATACATAAACACGCAGATCAAAATGCTGAGGAAATAGAGAATACCGAGAAGGAAGCCCCAGTTTTTCCCCAAATATCCGCTGATGACGCTGGGATAATCTTCGCATCGCGGCGAATCGGCCAACGTGTTGATAAATAAGCGCTGCAAGAGATAAATAGCCGGATATGCGATAATCGCCGAAAACAGATACACCCAGATACCAACAAGACCGACCTGTACGGGAAGGAATACGATACCGGCGCCGATTGCCATGCCGATACTCATAATAACCCAGCCCCAGTCCGTGCTGTCAAACTTAACGGCCGCTTTCCATTCTACGTCCGTCATCCCTGCCTGCCGCGCAAGCGCTGCCGATGAGTTCATTGTGCATAACCTCCTAAATGAATACAGAAACCGCAGTAAAATGATAGCCGATCGCATTCTTTCGAGCTAACTGAAACATACTAGCCATCGTCCCCACACGATTAGCTGCTTCCCCCATCGTAACTCCTTACAGTACATTGTTATGCGTGTTGCAAGCATTTCTTCAAGCAAGTACCGCATATTTGTATATTTAAATTTCCGGCTGCGCTTTATATACGAAATTCCTATAAGCTATTCCGGCTCGTATATTGCCTGCCGTAAAATTTAAAGCTATAATAGTAGTATAATCTTCTACTCAAACGTTTTATTTGTTATCTAAAGTATAACATGGATTGCATAGGCTGTAAAATATATAGAATGCATTTCTAGGTCATAGTTTTATCTTATATCAAGCCGACAAATTTATCGGAAATAAAAGATATTTTCCATAAAACATTAAGCTCGGTCTTTATATGCATGATTTGCATTTATAGTATGCTATTTCATTATTCTATTGTCAGTTTTATGAAATTTAATCGGTAATTATTTTCAAATCAAGAAAACATTTAAAAAATAAATAAAAATTTATATATTTCTGATTTTTCTCCCAAATTTCAGCAAAAATTTTTTTAGAGCGTTAGCAGCAACATCGCCTTTCTGTCTTTTAACAGCCAAAAAAACCTGTTTTTTGCCGGCCCATATCTTCGTCACTGCCAATTCCATAGTTTCTCTATATAAAGCAAGGAGGTATAGTATGACATTACAGCAACTCAAATATGTAATCGAGTTATCTAAACACAATTCCATCTCGTCAGCGGCCCAATCCCTGTCTATTTCCCAGCCCAGCCTGAGCATGGCCGTCAAGGAACTAGAAGAAGAGTTCCATATTACCATCTTGAACCGCAATCACCGCGGCGTATCCTTCACTGCCCAGGGCCTCGATTTCCTGCGCTTCGCCCGCTCGATTATCGAACAGACCAGCCGCCTGCAGACCTACTTCGACCGCAGCGCCGGCAGGCAGGATAAGCCCCATCTGACCATTGCCGCCCACTACGATATCTTCGCCGCCGACTCCTTTACCAGCTATCTCCAGACGCTAAGCGGCGACGCCTACTCTCTGTCGATCTGCGAAGGCCGCACGGGAGAGGTCATCCGCCAGGTCGCAGAACAGCAAAGCCAGATAGGCGTCCTGCTCATGTCGCCGCGCACGACGGCCTATAATCACGCCGTGTTTACGAAGCGCAATTTAGACTTCACCAGCCTGAAAACGGTCTCCCCCTGCCTGTACGTCCGTTCCACCCATCCTCTGGCACAGTCCGCATCGGTATCCCTGAAGGACCTCGTCTCGTATCCCCACGTAAAGATGAAGAGGGAAAATACGAACAATTACCTGTCGGAAGAGCTGCTCCCCGATATACGGTCTGAAAAGGAAATTCAGGTAACCGACAGGAACACGATGTTTACGATCATAAAAAACACTGACGCCTACGCCTTAGGGTCCTGCCGTCTGCCCCAGGGAATCTGCTGCGACGGGATTTGCTCCATTCCGCTTCACACGGCCAATACCCTGACTGTCGGCTGGATTCATTTAAAAGGCATTTCCATCGCACCGGAATGCCGCCATTACCTCGAATGGCTCGAACACTGCCTGCAAGCGTCTCAGCCGGACCAGGACTGACAGCCTGTCCGACTCCGCTCCCATATACAGAAAAGCCCTGCCGTACCATCCCGATACGGCGGGGCTTTTTCGTCATGCCTATGATGGATTCCAGTCTATGCCGTTGCCGTAAAATTGGCTCGGCGTATCCTGTAATTGAATATTGACGACGACCGGCATGTCGGCCTGCGTCTGTATCCACTGCTGCAGCCGCCCGGCTTCGTCGGCCGTGAGCTGTCGGCTGACAACGATATAGGCCAGCCATTGACGGCCTTCCGTTTCTTCTTCTCCGTTGAAGGTGCTCAGCGTGCCGCCGCTGATCTGCCGTACTGCAGGGAATAAAACAGGGGCCTGCCGGTTCAGGCTGCGCAGGAGATTTTGATCCGCCGCGTCGCGCTTGTACGAGCCGTAATACTGATTAGCCAACTCCTTATAGGATTTGCCGCTGTCGTTTTTTAGCTCATTGGCCAGGCGGGCGTTGATGATTTCCTGCACCTGTTCCTGATTGAGCTGCGACGCCGGCCCCTGCACGACCTTCAGCGTCGTCTGCCGCAGTTGTCCATACTGATGCAGAGACGCTTGCAGCCGCTCTATTTCCTGATCATCTAAAGGAGCGCCGATGACGTCGACGGTCAGCACGCCGTGATCCAACTCATAAGCGACGACGCTCGACGCCTCGAGATCCATGTCCTGTGAAATAAACGATTTCACCTGTGAATCGCGGATATTTTCATTCGCCGTGACATAGGCCATGTACAGGCTGGGAACCGTCACGACCAAGCCGCAGATGATGAGAAACCACCGCTGATAGCGAAAATGCGCTTCCGACACGCCTCCGCACACGGGCACCCGCAGGATTTTAAAAATGAGGAAACTGGAAAAGGTAATGAAAAAGCAGTTAATAAAAAAGAGGTACAACGCGCCGCCAAAGAAATGAAAAGAATGGGCGGCAATCCCGTAGCCCGCCGTACACAACGGCGGCATGAGCGCCGTCGCAATCGCCACGCCGGGAATGATGTTGCTCTTCTCCTGCCGCGTATTGCCGATAGCCCCGGCAATCCCGCCGCACAGGGCAATGATGACGTCCCAGGCCGTCGGCGCCGTGCGGGCCAGCATTTCCGGCGACGGCGTCGTAATGGGCGTCAGCGAAAAGTACACGGCCGCGGTGAGCAAGGCGAAGACAACCTGAAAGCTCAATTTTACCAACGACTTTTTAATAAAATGCATGTCGTACGTCGCCATGCCATACCCCGTCGCCACGATGCCGCCCATGAGCGGCGAAATGAGCATGGCCCCGATGATAACGGCCACGCTGTTCATGTTGAGGCCTACGGAGGCGATAAAAATCGCCATGATTAAAATAACCAGATTCGCCCCCTTCACTGTAGAATCGGCGTCGATCCGCGCCGCAATCTCTTCCACCGGCGCGCTGTCCCGTTTAATATCAAACACATCCCGCCATTCGCCCATGTCCATCATCCCTTCGTCTATACGCATTTCATATGAAACCAGCACGGTTTTATTACTAACTATTATACAAAAAATATCAAAATTAAGGTAGATATATGCCCGTTTTCAATGCGAATTACCCTGCATTTGCATATATGTAATACATAAATGAACGTCTTGCCTTTGTTTTATTATTACTTTTGTAGTATACTTTATATATAATACTTTTTTTATCCACAAAAGGAGGTTTTATATGAAAGAACTAAAACAAGCATATTCCAGCATACGCCGCCGCTATACCCCGACAGGCGTATTTTTATCGGCTGCCGGTACGGTCGTTCTGATGGCATTGGCATCTGCCGCCCTGCCCGGGCCGCTGCAAACTCTGACCAATCACCTGAGCTACTCGATCATCAGTCATTTCGGCTGGTACTATTTGCTGTTAGTATCGGCCATCGTAGTACTCTGTCTATTTTTTATACTTACGCCTATGGGCCGCATCCGCTTAGGAAACCCCGGTTCTAAACCGGAATATTCGCGGCTGTCCTGGCTGGCCATGCTCTTTTCTGCCGGCATGGGCATTGGACTCGTCTTTTTCGGCGCGGCGGAGCCCTTGTCTCATTTCGCCGTTGCCACGCCTCAGGCCGAACCGGGAAGCCAGGAAGCGCTGGCCGATGCCCTGCGCTACACCTTCTTCCACTGGGGCATTCACGCCTGGGCGATTTATGCTGTCGTCGCTTTAGCGCTGGCCTATTTTAAATTCCGCAAAAAAGAACCCAGCCTCCTGTCGATGACCTTAAAGCCACTATTTGGCCGGACGATGGAACGATTTCCCGGCAAATTAGTAGATTACGTCTGTATTATCACTACAGCCTTAGGCGTCGCCACGACATTAGGCTTTGGAGCAGCACAAATCGGCAGCGGCCTAGAGTATCTCGTCCAGGTTCCCAACACGCTGCAGCTGCAGCTCGGTATCATCGCGGCCGCCACGATACTGTTTCTCCTTTCTGCCGTCTCCGGCGTAGACAAGGGCGTACGCATGTTGTCAAACATCAATATCGCCCTGGCCGTCTTTTTAGTCGCCGCAGCCTTGTTCTTAGGACCGACAGTACAGATTTTAAACACCTTAGTAGACACGTTAGGCTCGTATCTGCAAAATTTTGTCCGCATGAGCTTCCGCACCGGCGCCTTCAATGCCGTTCGGCAAGAATGGATTGAACAGTGGACTATTTTCTACTGGGCCTGGTGGCTTTCGTGGTCGCCCTTTGTCGGCATGTTCATCGCCCGCATTTCGAAAGGCCGGACAATCCGCGAATTCCTGACCTGCGTGCTGCTTATCCCGACGCTATTCAGCTTTCTCTGGTTTTCTGTATTCGGAATCCTTGCCAGCGAAACCTACTCAGTTTATCCGCAAATCGCCCAGATGCCGTCAGAGCAAGTATTATTCGGCATACTCCAGGCCTACCCGGCCAGTACGGCCCTCTCGGTGATAACCGTATTGCTGCTGTTTATCTTTTTCATCACGTCGGCTGATTCCGCCACCTTTGTGCTGTCCATGCTGTCGGAAAAAGGCAGCCTCGTGCCGCACGACAGCGTAAAAATCGTCTGGGGCCTCTTGGTGTCCCTCATCGCCGGGCTGCTCCTGACTATCGGCGGGCTGGCGGCACTGCAAAACGCCATGATCATCGCGGCCTTTCCCTTTTCCTTTATCGTCATTTTGATGATGATCGCCTTATATATCGAATTGTCCCACGAGCAGCGGGAAATGGGGCTGTATATCAAGCCGGAAACATATCCGCCGAAAAACGCGCCCTTCCGTTCCTATGAAGAGAATTCGTAAAAACAATATATAGCTGCCAAAGGCAAGAGGCTGCATAATCCAAAAGAAAGATTATGCAGCCCCTTTGTATGTCAGCATTGACAAAATAAACCAATCGGTCTATTCTGGTGTCAGATACATTACGAAGGAAGGTGAAGGAATGAAAAAAGGCGACCAGTCTAAACACCATTTAATCGAATGCGCGGCCCGCCTCTTTTGGCATGACGGCTACAACGCGACGGGAATCAATAAAATTCTTCAAGAGTCAGAGATGACAAAGGGTTCCTTTTATTTCTATTTCAAGACGAAAAAAGAGCTTGCCGCCGCAGTGATTTCCTATTACCAGCAAGTCATTTTCGAGTGGCTTCAGGAACTGTCCCAGGATACGCAGTGGGAGGAATTTGTCCGCCAGTTTTCCTCCCGCATGCTGAAGGACGCCGCCGACGGAAGGCATTACGGCTGTCCCTTCGCCGTCGTCGGCATGGAAATCGCCTTCGCTGAACCCGACATCTCGCCGCGCTACGCCGCTGCCTTAGAAAATGTCGCCGCCTTGTTTCGCCGCGTGCTGGAGCAGTCGGGAATCCCTTCATCCCATTCATCCACTCTGGCAGACCGCCTGTTTTCCATCTACGAGGGCGAACTGCTGCGATACCGCATCAGCAAAGATTCTATATACATAAACAATCTGGAAGCCCAGCTCATCGGCACGTACCAGGAATACCGCAAAATTCATTCTATATAAGAGGTGATATTATGAGCCGTTCTGCTCTTGCCCAAGCCATCTACGAAACAGCCCTGTCCTGCGGATTTGATAACTGCGGAATCATTCCCATATCGGCCCTGGACGGCTATAAGAAGCGCCTGCAGAAACGGGAAGAAGCCGTTCCCCAAAGCCGGCCCGTTTACCAGGATATAGAACATCTGGCGGCAGTCAGGAAGCTATATCCGTGGGCAAAATCGGTCGTCGTCTGCATCACGTGGTTAGGAGCGTACCGCTATCCCCTCTCGCTGCAGGGACTGTACGGCAAGGCCTTCCTCCTGTCTCCCGATACGGTGCCGGACTGCGAAGCCCACCGGCAGAAGCTGCGCTTTGAAGCTTGGCTGGCCGAGCAGGGCCTTCGCTTCGAAGGCGGAGAAACGAACGCTCCGGCCCGCATCATACCGCTACGCTACGCAGCCGTCGCTGCAGGCCTGGGAATTTTCAGAAAAAACAATTTATTCTACGGGGAAAAGGGCTCCTATTACGAACTGGAAGGCTATCTCATCGACCAGCCCTGCGAGTACACGCATGAATGCCGGCTGCGCCCCTGCGCCGACAGCTGTACGCTCTGCCAAAGAGCCTGCCGGACAAAGGCCTTGTCCGCGCCGTATACGATGAATCCCCTGTCCTGCACGTCCTTTTGGACGACCTTTGGGCAAGGCGCCGTTCCGCCGCACCTGACAGCCGACCAGTTTACGACCTGGCTATGCGGCTGCGACGCCTGTCAGGACGCCTTCCCTTATAACCGCCACGACTGGAGCCAGGGCAAAGAATTTCCCGGCTTGCAGGAACTCGAACCGCTGCTGCAGCCGGAAAACATCGTCGCTGCGTCAGATACGGTTCTGCGCCGATATGTAATTCCCAAAACAGATCTTCACGTTTCCCCAGACCAGGTACAGACCCTCAGAACGTCGGCATCGCGCGTACTGGAGTATTTAGCGAAAGGAGTAATGCAGCAATGAACATCCTCGTGTTAAACGGAAGCCCTAAGGCGCACAGCACGACCTTGGATATGACGAAGGCCTTTCTCAGCGGCCTGTGCCAGACAGAACTGGGACATATCCAATACATTTCATCGTACGACAAGCACGTCAAATACTGCCAGGGCGACCTGTCGTGCTGGTTTCGCCAAGACGGCCAGTGCATCATCCAGGATGACGACATGAACGATATATTGGCCGCCATGAAGGAAAGCGACGTCATCGTCTGGAGCTTCCCTCTCCACTGCCACGGCCTCCCCGCCTCCTTAAAGGCCATATGGGACAGAACCATCGCCTTTTTGAAAATCAACATGACCCAAGGCAAGACGTATGTAGAACACGAACGCACCTTCGACCTGACGGCGAAGAAGCACGTCGTCATCGTCGGCGGCGGATACCCTTATTATCCCGAGAATTTTGCCGCCGTAAAAACGCTGATGCAGATATACTTAAAGCATCCGGCCATGGCCTGCATCTGTGAAACGGCCCTGCTGGACGCATCAGCTCCGGAAATTGAGCCGCTGAAAAAGGCATTATTCGCCCGCCTTCACGAAGCCGGCATAGAATACGGCAAAACGGGGCAGCTTTCGGCTGAAACAGTTCGGCAGCTTGAAGCCCCTTTAGTCTCGAACGAAAAATACATTGCCATGATCAACAGCCTCGCGCCGGACAGCAAGGCGCAGTAAAAAAATCCCTGACTCATCCGCATTCAGCAGACAGGTCAGGGATTTTTCTTTCCATGCAGTACGATATATCTATACTAAATAACCGGCCCTACGCAGAAAATATCCATAGAACCAAAGTACCCTAAAGCTTCATTTTTCGTCATCCGGCCCGACAGTACCTCCAGCAGCAGCTTGAAGGCTTCTTCGCCGATTTCTTCGATGTGGCTCTGCCCCAGCAGGATGCGTCCGGCATTCAAATCCATATCGTGCTGCATCCGTTCGTACGTATTGGGATTGCCGCAGATCTTGATGACCGGCATGGACGGGAAGCCCTGCGGCGCGCCCCGGCCCGTAGAAAACATCATGACCTGCGCGCCCGTACAGGCCATGCCGGTCAGAATTTCCGGCTCCCGGCCCGGCGCGTCTTTAATCCACAGGCCCTTCAGGCCATCGGCGCGGTCGCAGTACTCCAGCACGCCCTGAATGGGACGGTGCCCCGATTTTACGATAGCCCCCAGGCTCTTTTCTTCTATGCTGGACAGGCCGCCGGCAATATTTCCCGGCGTCGGCTGGCCGCCCCGCATGTCTTCGCCTACCGATTTAGCCCGTTCTTCCATGCGGTTTACGATGTCGAAAATCTTTTGCCCTACGGGACCGTCGGGCCCGCCGACGGCGCGGTTTGCCAGGATATGTTCGCCGCCGATGAATTCCGTCGTTTCGCCGAAGATGACCGTCCCGCCGAGGTCGACCAGCTTATCAGCCACGTAGCCGATGACGGCGTTGGAAGCCAGGCCCGACGTCGCGTCGGAAGCGCCGCACTTGATGGACATCATGATTTCCGAGGCATCGACTTCTTCCCGCTGGCAGCTGGAAATCTCCATGACCATCCGCTGGGCCGCGTCGATACCGGCCTGAATGGCCCGCGACGTGCCGCCCAGTTCCTGAATCCGGATGATGTCGACGGGCTTTCCGCAGGCCCGGATTTCTTCTACCATCCGCTCGTGATCCGTCCCTTCGCAGCCGAGGCTGACGATTAAGGCCGCGCCGACGTTCGGGCTTTGCCCCAAGTTGGACAACACGTCAGTTACGCGCTTTAAGTCGATGGGCAGCTGACAGCAGCCCTGATGATGAAAATACCCGATCGTCCCCTGAACCTGCCGGCAAATCGCCTGTCCTACGTCGTTGGCGCAGATGACGCTGGGAATGACGGCAACCAGATTGCGCGCCCCTACTTTGCCGTCGGCGCGGCGATAGCCCTGAAATGTATACTTGCTCATACTCATTACCTCCCTGCAATATCTCCTCTGCCGCGGCGCGCTTCTAAGTTGTGGACGTGCACGTAATCGCCCTTTGCAATGTCGCAGCTGGCCGTCCCGATGCATTCGCCGTACTTCATGATGAAATCGCCCCGATGCAGCTCCTTCAAGGCAATCTTATGACCATAGGGAATATCGTCGTTGACCCGTATAATTTCGGCGTTCCCTTTTTTATCGCGCACTTCGACGTCCATTCCCTTCTGAATACCTTCGGCAAAAATAGTCGCCACGTTATCCAAATCGTCAATCTTTAAAGCTAATTTCAAATCCATAAGCGTCCCTCCTGTCTCGTCTATCAGAACAAACCTTACGTACGCAAAATCCCGCATCACGCTCCCATCTCCAGCAGCAGTCCCTGCAAGCTGCCCTGGCTGCAGCAAATAACCCTTGCCAACCCGCCGCAGCGACGATTGAATTATTCTTAAACCCAGTATATCACTTAAATAATTTATTGTGAACATTATGAACTCATCATATTTTAAATTACTTTTCTGAATTACTATTTATATATGACGTACAGATATCTTATAACATTTTATACTCGACATCGTTTATACATCCTGCCGCAAATAAATCTATACAAAACATACCGCAAAAAAAATAGGACTCACCGTCGTCATTCCAGTGAATCCTATGCATCAGAAATATATGATACCGCGCCGCATAGCCGCCATATCAGCGTCGTTCCTGCAAAAAAAAGGGCAGAAAAGGAGCAGCCCTCTTTCGCTGCAAGAGCTCGCCCGTCATCTTGACAGGTATGTTTTATGCGCCGGTCATGGTATAATAGTGGCGTTGCTTACCCCATACCGGCAACGGAAAGGGGGAGTGTTTCAATGCCTTTACGATTTTTGGAAGCCGTCGCGGCTAGTGTAGTGGCCTACTACCTATGCAAATGGTTCGTACTATATAAGTGTAGAGAAAAATATCTCTGCACTTATTTTTTTGATATGATGAGAGTGATTGGATAACGACAAGTGGTTTGGGTCTTTACACCCGTGGTCTAGCATGTTATCTAACTCTCATTATTATGCATTCGATTAAGCAAGTTGGGAGTACATCCCGGGTAACGAACGAACATGAATCCATAATGAGCAAGTTAGTGCCAATCCATGTATTTTGAAAGGAAGGAATAACGTATGATTGCTGTCGGTGTCGATGTATCAAAATCTAAAAGTACGGTAGCTATTATCTCGGATACAGGTGAAATCATACAATCTCCTAAGGAATATTGCCATACGTACAGCCAGCTGCAGCCATTAATAGCGTTACTGAAAAAACAGTGTGACGAAGTAAAAATCGTTATGGAAGCAACAGGACATTATCACTATCCGATTCTAAAAATCTTTCTAGAAAATCATTTCTTTGTTTCTGTCGTTAATCCATATATCATCAAAAAATATAATGACAATACGCTTCGCAAAGTGAAAACGGATAAGCAAGATGCGCTCCGATTGGCCTTCTATGCCTTGGAAAAATCTCATTGTCTGACTGCTTATACTGCGAGGGAAGCGAAGTATGCAGATTTAAAATTCTTATACCAGCAATATACACAACGACTCCATACGATTCAAAAAGAAAAAGTAAATCTTTGTCATATCCTTGAAGAATCTATGCCCGGGCTATATGATGTATTGGCAACCAGTGTACGGAATCCGGAAAAGAATCTATTGTACGCTGTTGTCAAAACATTTAAAAGTTTTGAATATATTAAACAAATGAGTCCGGAACGATTTTTTAATAGATATTCCAAACTAGCAACGGCTATAGGCAGCAGAAAAAGAAAAAATTATGCGTTACTCATTTATGAAATGGCGCAAAACAGCATATGTACCAGAGGAAATGATCCTTATACTTCCATTGCGCTGGAAGAATGTTTAAATTCATTAATTCTTGCAGAAAAAGCAGCAAACAGGCTCTGTGAACAAATGAATTTCATAGCCAATACGCTGCCAGAATATATAACAGTACGTGCAATGCACGGAGTCGGTGATAAATTAGCCCCACAACTCATTGCATTGATTGGAGATGTTCGAAAATTCAAAAGCGGGAAGGCGTTAAATGCCTACGCTGGAAACGATGCCCCTCCATACCAATCTGGACAATTTGAAAGCAAAAACCGCCATATCTCTAAAAGAGGATCTACAGAATTAAGAAAGATATGTTTTGAGATCATGTGTTGCATCAAAGTGCATAAAACAACAGAAGATCCAATCTATTGCTTTATGGAGAAAAAAGAAGAAGAAGGAAAAGCAAAGAAAGTAGCCATTATGGCAGGGGTAAATAAGTTTTTAAGAACCTATTACGCTAAGGTAATGGAAGTATATAAAGATATTTGACCTTATTAAAAACGAATCTCATAACCTCTTTTTGTAAAGAGGTTTATTAAAGTTACTCTTTTTTAGAGAAACAATACGTTGTATAAAAACGAAAAGAGCCTGTGAAAAAATCTCTGTAAACATAGATCTTCTATGATACTTGGTAAGCTGAAAGCGAATTTGAGAACTTTCAGCTCATGGTTTATATATAACAACACATGCTGAACATGTCAAATACAGACAGGATGAGCCTGTGAAAAAATC
>NZ_NQXW01000016.1:0-59842 GCF_002287425.1 Megasphaera sp. ASD88
GGGACAGGTGTATGGGGAACTGAGCATAATGTACGAAGGCCGACTCCCAGAGTAACGCATAGCTGGCAAAAGCAGGCGAAAATCCTGTCTGTACTTGACATGTTCAGCATGTGTTGTTATATATAAACCATGAGCTGAAAGTTCTCAAATTCGCTTTCAGCTTACCAAGTATCATAGAAGATCTATGTTTACAGAGATTTTTTCACAGGCTCCTATCCGCTGCATAAAAAAGTAACGAGATAGCAAAAACTACCTCGTTACTAAAGTCTAACTTTTTGGGGTCACATCACTCCTTCATGACAGCTTTTTTCTATTTTCGTTTCAATACAGCCCTGACAGCCTCTGCCACGTGGCTGGGACCTAAGCCGTAAGCTTCCAGCAATTCGTTTGGCCGGCCCGACTCGCCGAACCGGTCGCGAATGCCGACCAATTCGACAGGCACGCAGCAGCGCTGAGCCAGGCATTCGCATACAGCGCTTCCCAGCCCGCCGATGCGCTGGTGCTCTTCGCATACGACGACGGCTCCCGTCGCGGCGGCGCAGGATACGATGCCGTCTTCATCCAAAGGCTTGACCGTATGGACGTTGACGACTTGTACAGAAACGCCTTCACTGGCCAAGGCCTTCGCCGCTTCCAGGCTTTGATACACCATGATACCGTTGGCAAAAATTGTAACGTCCGTCCCCTTGCGGAATACAGAGACCTTTCCAATCGTAAAGGGCGTGTCGTCGTCAGTGACGACGGGCACGGGATTACGGCTGAAGCGGATATACGAAGGCCCTGTCATATCGTATACGGCCATCGTCGCCTTATACGTTTCCTTATAATCGCAGGGAACGACGACCATAATATTGGGGATCGTCCGCATGAGCGCCACGTCTTCCAGGGCCTGATGGGTCCCGCCGTCGGGTCCTACGGAAATGCCGGCATGTGCGCCGCCCAATTTGACGTTCAGGCGATTATACCCGACCGTATTGCGGATCTGTTCCCACGCCCGGCCAGTCAGAAACACGCCGTACGTAGACACGAATGGGACGAATCCCGTCAGGGACATGCCGGCAGCCGTGCCGACTAAGTCCTGTTCCGAAATGCCTACGTTCAGATATTTTTGCGGATAGGCTGTACGCACCCAGTCGGTTCGCGTCGATTTTGCCACGTCGGCATCCATGACGATGACGTTATCGTGAAGGCGGCATAATTCCAGCAGCGCCTTTCCGTAGCCGTCGCGCATAGGTATACACTCCATTACAGCACCTCCTGAGATAATTCCTTCATGGCGGCCGCATACTGCGCTTCATTCGGCGCCGTGCCATGCCAGTCGGCCTGGTTCTCCATGTATGACACGCCCTTTCCCTTTATAGTCTGGGCCAGGACGACAGTCGGACATCCTGTATGCACCTTCGCTTCCGACAATACTTGATAGAGTTTATCTATATCATGTCCATCAACAGTCATGACATTCCAGCCAAAGCTCTTCCACTTGGCGTCAAAGGGCTGTAAATCCTTGATTGTTTTCAGCGAATCGACAAGCTGCATGCCGTTGCAGTCTACGATAAGGCAGACATTATCCAGATGATGATGGGCCGCAAAGGCCGCCGCTTCCCAAATCTGCCCTTCCTGCTGTTCGCCGTCGCCTATAAGGCAGAACACATGAGGCGTTTCATGACGGTATTTCAAAGCCCAGGCTATGCCGTTGGCAATGGACAATCCCTGTCCCAAGGACCCGACGGCGCAATCAAGACAAGGCAGCTTGACCATATTCGGATGTCCCTGCAGCGGGCTGCCTAAAGAACGCAGCGTCGGCAGCCAGTCTAAGGGGAAAAATCCCTTATGGGCCAATACGCTGTAATATGCCGGAGCCGCGTGGCCTTTCGATAAGATAAACCGATCTCTCCCCTCATATTTCGGCTGCTGCGGAATACACCGAAGCAAGTCGGTGAAATACAGCGTTACCAGAATCTCCACAGCCGACAGAGAGCTTCCGGGATGGCCGGAGCCGGCTAAATAAATAGCCTCGACGACGTCCTTTCGAACTTGTCTGCATAACTGCTGAAGCTGATCCATTATCAATAAGGCCTCCAAACTATACACGTAGTGTCGCCGTTGCAGCGCAACGAGGCGATACTCGTCTTTCATATAAAAAACGCATCGTATCGCTTATTCAGCTCACTATGATACGAATGCGCCTGCAACAAAAAAATGCAGATTCAGCTTGAGCCAAATCAATATACGTGCATTATCATTTTACAATGATTATACAAACAAGTCAAACAAAATATGCGCATACCGTATACATACCCACGTCCCATACTGCAAAACATCAAAAAGGCTTACAAGACCTGCATACGTGCAGGCCCTATAAGCCTTTTGTCAGTCTACACGCTTTCGTGACGCGTCGCGTTTCTTTCAGGGCGCAACTTATTTGCCCATTTCTTCTTTCAATACTGCGCCTAAGCGTTTAATGCCTTCTACAATGCGGTCTTCCGGCATGTTGGAATAGTTGAGGCGGAAGTGGTTTGCATTGCCGCCGTTCGGATAGAACGGGCCGCCCGGAACGTACGCAACGTTCTTTTCCAATACCTTCGGCATAATTTCTTTTGCATCCATGTTTTCAGGCAAGGTTACCCAAGTGAATAAGCCGCCTTCAGGATACGTAAAGGTAACGCCTTCGGGGAAATATTCCTTCATGGAATCATACATGAGGGTACGGCGTTTGCCATAGAGAGCTTTGATCTTTTCAACGTGAGCATCCAAATCGAACATATCGATGAAGTACGACGCCTGACGCTGTGCAAAGGACGAAGACTGGAGATCGACGGCCTGTTTCAATTTGACAACCTTGTCAATGATAACGGGATCGGCAACCATCCAGGCTACGCGCAGACCAGGCATAAAGATCTTCGAGAAGGAGCCCAGGAAGATGATATTGCCTTTCGTATCCATGGATTTCAAGGACGGTACGACGTCGCCGTCATAACGGAGTTCGCCGTACGGATCGTCTTCAATGACGGGGAAATCGTACTTGTTGACGATATCCATAAAGGCTTTGCGGCGTTCCATAGGCCACGTAATGCCCGTCGGGTTCTGGAATTCAGGAATAACGTACATCAAGCGGACGCGGTCGCCGTATTCGGCCAAAATCTTTTCCAATTCTTCCGGAATGATGCCTTTTTCATCCGTCGGAACTTCGACGAATTTCGGATCGCACAGCTTAAAGGCGTTGATAGCGCCTAAATACGTCGGGCTTTCTACTAAAATGACGTCGTCTTTATTGAGGAAAATCTGCGCCAATAAGGACAGGCCCTGCTGAGAACCTGAAGTAATGACGATTTCTTCGGGCGTGCAGTCGACTTGGAAAGCCTTTTTCATGCGAGCGGCAATTTTTTCGCGGAGAGGCAGGTAGCCTTCCGTCGTTCCGTACTGTACAGCCAGCTGGCCTTCTTTGCTCAAAATTTCTACGTCGACTTTCTTCAATTCTTCCAGCGGGAATAATTCCGGCGCAGGCAAGCCGCCGGCGAAGGAAATTACTTCCGGCATAGTCGTCAACTTAAGCAATTCACGGATTTCCGAAGCCTTTAAGCCCATAGCGAGGTCTGAAAATTTCATTACCAATCACTCCTTAATGATTAAATGTCCCCTGTTTCCCTATGTCATTATTATATCATTAATATGAGTTTCTTTCAATTATCGTTAGATGAGAAATAAATTAAAGTTTTACGTTTATCTTCTTCCATCTGCCCTATGAGCTCTTCTTTGCTGTCAAAGCGGATTTCCGGGCGCAGCCGCTTCCGGAAGCGAACGACGATGTCCTCGTCGTACATATCGCCGCTCCATTGCAGGATGTGCGTTTCTATGCGGCGGTATTGGTGGGCAAAGGTCGGATTGGCGCCGATATTCGTCATGGCCGGCAGCAGCTGCCCCTGCCAGTCTACTTCCGTTATATATACGCCGTCAGGCGGCACGGCCATCTGCGGCGGTATCAGCATATTAGCCGTTGGAAACCCGATCAGCCGTCCCCGGCGGTCGCCCTGTACGACCTTCCCCTGCAGGGCGAAGGGATGCCCCAGCAGGGCTTCTGCCGTTTCCATGTGGCCCATCGTGACCAGGCGGCGGATGACCGTGCTGCTGATCGGCGTGGACCGGCCCGGCCGTTCCAGCAGTGTCAGCGCCATGACGGGAATATGATGTCCCGCCATGAACTCGCGCAGCGTCTGCGTATTCCCTGCGGCTTTTGCGCCGTACGTAAAGTTCTCCCCTACGACGATAGCCGCCGGGCAGAGATATTCCAGCAGCTGCCGGCAAAATTCCTCCGGCGTTTCGTCGAGAAGATGCCGGGTCATAGGCAACAGCACCAGGGCGTCGATGCCGACGCCGGCAATATATTGGATTTTCTGCTCGACCGTAGCCAGCCGTATCGGCTCTTTTTCCGGGCACAACACGGAAAGAGGATGGGCTGCGAAGGTGACGACGACAGATTTGCCGCCCGTTTCCGCCGCCTTGTCGATAGCCGTGCGCATGACCTTCTGATGGCCCAGATGCACGCCGTCAAAAGTCCCCAGCGCGACGACGGCGCCTTGGCAATTCGTTACTTCCTGAAAGGAATGGAATAGTTGCATCGTATAATTACCTCACAGTACGTCGGCAAACATCTTATGCGGACGTATGACATGATGTTCTTTATCGAAATGAGCAATGCCGGCCAATTTTCGTTCCGGCGTATAGACCCGCAGCACGTCGCCATGGGCGAGCCCCTTGCCGGCAAAGGGCACCGCGCGGCCCTGCAGGAGGCGGGCACACTTTTCCGCCGTACAAACCGCCTTAGGAAGGTCTTGAATCGCCATGTCGGCAGGCAGGATATAGGCCTGCGGATCGGCTTCCAATTCTTCCAGCGAAGCTGCCTGAGCAATATCAAAGACGCCGGCCCGGACGCGGACGAGATAGGTCATGCAGGCATAAGTGCCCAGCGCTTCTCCGACGTCACGGATGAGCGAGCGGACATAGGTCCCCTTGGAACATGTCACAGCGATGACGCCCCGTCCGTTTTGATACGACAAAAGGCGGATCTCATATATCGTGACCCGCCTGCCCGGCAATGTAAAATCAGCGTTTTGTCTGGCCAGCTTATACGCTTTGACGCCATTAACATTGATGGCGGAATAACGGGACGGAGTCTGCTCGATATCGCCGCAGAACGACGCCAGCACGGAGGATATATCCTCAGCAGACAAATCGGGGACAGCAGCGCTGGCGACGACTTCGCCGGTGCTGTCCTCCGTATCCGTAGCAAAGCCTAAAGCAAACTCTGCATGATATGTCTTTATCCCGTTGTCTCCATATTCAATCAGCCGCGTCGCCTGACCCAGATACACGGGAAGCACGCCGGCAGCCAAAGGGTCCAGCGTTCCGGCGTGGCCAATCTTCTTCATCCCGTATATGCGGCGCATCTGGCCGATTACGTCATGGCTCGACATTCCTGTCGCTTTTAATACATTGACGATTCCATTTATCATTTTACTTTTAAAAGTTCCTTCACTATCATTTTTTTTGCTTCTTCCAGCGGCGCCGCCACGGTGCAGCCTGCTGCTCGCACGTGGCCGCCGCCGCCGAACATGGAAGCGACGGCGTTGACGTCGGCTCGCTTAGACCGCAGGCTGACCCGCGTTTCTTCCGGACCGACGTACTTTACCGTAAAAGCCACGTCGACGCCCTGAATCGTGCGGATGTAGTCGATATAGCTTCCCGTATGCTCACCCGTATACTGCAGCAAGTCCGGCGTAAACGAAAGACAGGCAACCTGGCCCTCACCGAATAATTCAATATGGCGCAACACCTCCGACAAGGCCTGAAGCTTTGCCAAAGACCGGGCTTCCAAATGCTCGGAAACGACGTTCGGCTGCGCGCCGGCTTCGACCAGCAGCGCCGCCATCCGCAAGGTATGGCCCGTCGTATTGCTGAATTTAAAGAACCCGCAGTCCGTCGCGATGGCCATGTACAAGGCGTTTGCCATAGACGGCGAAAATTCGGCCTGCCAGTCCTCCAACAGTTCGGTTAAAATCTCGCCCGTTGCAGCGCAGTCCGTCCGCACATATTCCCAATCGGCAAAATGGAGGTTGGAAATATGATGGTCAATATTCAGGACCTTCCCCTTCGCCAAGGCTTCAGCCGCGCCGATGCGATCCATGCCGGTCGCATCGAGCACGACGGTCAGCCAAGAGGCGTCGGTCTGTATCTGGTCGGGACGCCGTATCTGTTCCGCCAGCGGCAGAAAGAAAAACTTGTCGTCTATGTCGTCGTCCACGGCAACGACAACCTCCTTACCCAGGCCTTCCAGCCATTCCTGCATCGCCAGCAGGCTTCCTATAGCGTCGCCATCGGGGCTGACGTGGGCAGTCAGCACGATGCGGTCATGCTGTGCCAGAATACGGCGTACTTCCTGAGATGAACAATTCATGAAACTCAGTCCTTTTTTTCTATATCACGAAGTATTTTATCGATTTTCATGCCGTAATCGAGAGACGTATCTTCTTTAAATTCAATAGTCGGCGAATAGCGTATGCCCAAGCGGCGGCCCACTTCCGTGCGGATATAGCCCGTCGCGTTTTTCAGCGCTTTCAGGGTATTTTCTTTTTCCTCAGCCTTGCCAAAGAGGCTGACGTATACCGTCGCTTCGCGCAAATCGCCGGTAATCCGCGCGTCCGTCACAGTGACGAAGCCGAGGCGCGGATCTTTTAATTCACGAAGCAGGATATTGGAAACTTCCTGCTTGATGAATTCTTGTATTTTGCGGACTCGCAATTCTCCCATATGTATTTCCTCACTTTATTATTCCGGCGCGACTTCCACCATTTCATAGGCTTCGATTTCGTCGCCTTCTTTGATGTCGCGGTATTTTTCAAGAGTAATGCCGCATTCGTATCCGGAAGCCACTTCCTTGACGTCGTCTTTAAAGCGGCGCAGTCCGTCGATTTCGCCGTCGTGGATGACGATGCCGTTGCGGATCAGGCGGATCTTAGCGTTGTTCGTAATCTTGCCTTCCTTGACGTAGGAACCGCCGACGATGACCTTCGGCGTCGTAATGACCTTGCGGACTTCGGCGCGGCCGATAATGTGTTCTTCGTATTTCTTTTCCAGCATCCCTTTGATAGCCGCTTCCACGTCGTTGATGGCGTCGTAAATGACGCGGTACATGCGCATGTCGACGTTGTCGTGTTCCGCCGCCTTGCGGGCCGCCGCGTCCGGGCGGACGTTAAAGCCGATGATGATGGCGTTGGACGCCGAGGCCAGCATGATATCCGATTCGGAAATAGCGCCGACGCCGGCATGGACGATGGCGATGCGCACTTCGTCGCTCTTAATGTTGAGCAAGGACTGGCTCAGGGCTTCGACAGAACCCTGTACGTCCCCCTTAATGATGAGGGGCAGTTCTTTCAATTCGCCCTGCTGAATCTGGTTGAACAAATCGTCGAGAGTTACCTTCGCATTGACGTGGAGGGCCGACGAACGTTTCTTTTCCATTCGTTTTTCCGCTACACTGCGGGCCGTCTTTTCATCGGTCACGTCGAGGATATCGCCGGCTTCGGGCACATCGTTGAGGCCGAGGATTTCCACAGGGATAGACGGTTCGGCTTTCTTAACCCGTTCGCCCCGTTCGTTGTTCATGGCGCGGACCTTGCCGAAGCAGGGGCCGACGATAATCGTGTCGCCGACGTGGAGCGTGCCCTTCTGGATCAGGACGGACGCGACGGGGCCGCGGCCCTTGTCGAGCTTCGCTTCGATGACGACGCCCTGGGCCGGACGGTTCGGGTTGGCCTTCAATTCGGAAACTTCCGCCAAGACGAGGATGTTTTCCAGCAAGTCGTCGAGGCCGATTTTCTTATGAGCCGACACGGGAACCATAATCGTGTCGCCGCCCCATTCTTCGCTGATCAAGCCGTATTCCGTCAGCTGCTGCATGACGTGTTCTGGATTGGCGCTTTCCTTATCGATTTTGTTGATGGCGACGATGATGGGAACGCCGGCCGATTTGGCGTGGTTGATGGATTCAACTGTCTGCGGCATGACGCCGTCGTCTGCCGCGACGACGAGGACGGCAATATCCGTAACCTGGGCGCCGCGGGCGCGCATTGCCGTAAAGGCTTCGTGGCCCGGCGTATCCATGAAGGTGATCTTCTTGCCGTTGTAGCGTACCTGGTAAGCGCCGATGTGCTGCGTAATGCCGCCGGCTTCGTGGCTCGTCACGTTCGTCTGGCGAATCGCGTCGAGAAGGCTCGTTTTGCCGTGGTCGACGTGGCCCATGATCGTAACGACAGGCGGACGGACCTTCAGCGTTTCCGGCGCATCGATGATTTCTTCGATTTCCGTCGGATCTTCCGGCGGCGCTTCCTGCGTAACGGTTACGCCGAATTCGTCGGCAATCAGAGAAGCCGTTTCAAAGTCGATTTCCTGATTGATCGTCGCCATAATGCCGCCCATGAGCAGCTTTTTAATGACTTCGCCGACTTCACGGCCCAGCTTTTCCGCGAAATCCTTGACGATAATCGTTTCCGGCAGCTCGATAGACGTGGGGTAATTCTTTTTCTTCGCCGGTTCGCCGCCGCCCATATCGTGATGGCCGCCCTGCTTCTTGTTGTTCTTGTTATTTTTATTTTTGCCTTTGTTCAACACGTTAGATAAAAGTGTGTGAGGTCTGTTGTTTTTGCCGTTGGGGTTGTTGTTATTCTGATTGCGCTTATTTTTCTTATTGTCGCTGCGGCCGGCATTTTGGCCTTCGTCGCCGTTTTGCGAAGAACGACCGAAGAACTTCGTCCGCTTGCCGCCGTTGTTCTGCTGATTCTGCTTATTTTGCTGATTTCCATTCTGGCGGTTGTTCTGGCTGCCCGACGACTTTGCGTTCTGCTGTCCGGCATTTTTCTTATTGTCCTGGCCGCGGTTGTTTTGATGATTCTGACCGGACGAACCGCTCTGCTGATTTTTATTGCCGTTCCGCGCCGGCTGAGCCTGCTTCTTGGCGTTATTTCCCTGTTCAGGACGATTTTGCTTATGGGAATTTCCTTGTTTTTGTCCTTCCTGCGGTTTCGCTTGCTTAGCGCGGTTGTTATCGTTCACTTTGCGGCCAGTTCCTTCCATTCCTTTTTTCTGTTCTGCCGGCTTCTCAGCCTTCTTGGGTTCCTTAAAGGATTTATCTAATATGGCTCTCATCGAATCGTCGATGCCTGTAAAATTACCAGCTTTGATATTATGATCGCCTAACACTTTGATGACGTTTTTGGCGGATACGCCATATTCTTTTGCAACTTCGTATACACGTTTTGTCATCTAGTTACCCCCTTTTCAGTCGTTCTCAACACTTTATCTACAGCCTTGGCAAAACCGGCGTCCGTCAGCAGAACGACGACGTTCTGCATCTTTCCGACGGCCCTGCCCAGCTCTTCCTTCGTCAATATATCTACGACGGCAATCCCTTTGCGTTCTGCCAGGCGGCGGTACTTTTCCACGTTGTCGGCTCCGCCGTCTGCTGCCAAAAACAGCATGGGAACCGTATGCTTCTTCAAATGCTTCTCTGCCGCGAAATCGCCGCAAATCGTCTTGCGGGCCCGGCAGGCAAGTCCCAGCAGGTTGCCGATTCGTTCCTGCGCGGTCATGACAACTCCTGCCGCAGGCTTTCATAAATTTCGTCGGATACCTTCGTCTTTAAAGACCGTTCCAGACGATGTTCTTTATAGGCTTTTTCCAGACAAGCCGAATTCTGGCAGATATACACGCCCCGCCCGGATTTCTTGCCGGTCTTGTCGATTTCCACGGCGCCTTCCGGCGTGCGGACGACGCGGATCATTTCCTTTTTGCTCTTCTGTTCCTGACAGCCTGCACAGACGCGCAGAGGTATTTTTTTCTTTTTCATCTATACCTCCTCAGGCTTCGCCTTGTCCGTCTTCAGCCGCCGGCATATCCAATTCGCTCAGGATGTCTTCCTGTTCCACTTCTTCATCAGCCGAAGAAGATTCTTCGCTGGTAAGGGCAGCGGCCTGGCTTTCACTCTTAATATCGATTTTCCAATTCGTCAGCTTGGCCGCCAAGCGGGCGTTCTGGCCGGCCTTGCCGATGGCCAGGGACAGCTGATAATCGGGAACGACGACGCTCGACGCCTTTTCTCCTTCGTCGACGGTAACGGACACGACCTGAGCCGGGCTCAGGGCATTGGCGATGTACACGGCCGGGTCTTCATCCCATTTGACGATATCAATTTTTTCGTTCTGCAGTTCCGTCACGATATTCTGCACGCGGCTCCCTTTCGGGCCGACGCAGGCGCCGACGGAATCGACATTTTCATCGCGGGAATACACGGCGATCTTGGAACGGCGGCCTGGTTCGCGGGCTACGGATTTCAGTTCCACCACGCCTTCGTAAATTTCCGGCACTTCCAGCTCGAAGAGCCGCTTCAATAAGCCAGGATGGGTACGCGATACGAGGATCTGCGCGCCTTTCGTCGTCTTGCGCACTTCTACGACATAGCATTTGATGCGCTGGCCAACCGTGTAGGTTTCCGTCGGAATCTGTTCCGACGCCGGCAGAATCGCTTCGGCCTTGCCCAAGTCGACATAGACGTTCTTGTTTTCAATCCGCTGAATCAAGCCGGTAATGATGTCGTCCGTACGATTGTAAAATTCGTCGTAGACGATGCTCCGTTCCGCTTCGCGGAGGCGCTGGATCATGACCTGCTTGGCCGCCTGGGCGGCGATGCGGCCGAAGTTGGACGGCGTTACGTCGACGTTGACTACGTCTCCGACTTCGTATTCCGGGTTCAGCTTGCGGGCGTCTGCCAGGGAGATTTCCCCATGGTCGTTGACGACGTCTTCCACGACGGTTTTCGCCGCTACGATGCGGTAATCGCCCGTTTCCCGATTCAGCTCTACGTCGGCCAGGGGGTTGGCTTCCGGCTCCTTCTTATAGGCCGTAATCAGCACGGCTTCCAGGGAGTCGCAGATGACGTCTGTCGAAACCCCTTTTTCTTTAGACAAAAACGCAATAGCATTGAGCAATTCCTTATTCACGGTTACACCCTCCATTAAAAATCAATATGCAGACGAACCTGCGATATAGTTTTCATATCTAATATCTCTTCATTTCCATCGACCCGGACGGTCAGCTTGCCGTCTTCGCCTTTCCCTACCAAATCGGCTACCAGGTCTTTTTTGCCGTTGTAGGGCTGGAAAAAGTGAATATCCACGGTTCTGCCGGCGTAGCGGACAAAGTCCTTATCCTTTTTCAAGATGCGGTCCAGTCCCGGAGATGATACTTCCAGCAGATAATTTTCTTGTATAGGGTCCTTTTCATCGAGGACTTTGCTCAGCTTTTCGCTGACAGCCTGACAGTCCTCCAGATCGACGCCCCCTTCTTTGTCGATAAATACGCGGAGGTACCAGTTTTTTTCGCGGACATATTCGACGTCGACCAATTCCAAATCCGTGCCGCTGATAATCCGTTCTACTTCCTGAGAAATCATTGTTTCAATATGTTCACGCTTCATGCCATTCACCAGCTATCCTTCTAAAAATTCATACAGGTAAAAGTTAAGAGTGGGCTCGCACCCACTCTCACATAAAAGAATCTAAATTACGTTTAGTATACCACTTCAGCCGCCTTCTGACAACGCCGCAAGGGCAAATCAGGATATATCGGCTGAAATAGAGCCCAGCACCGGCAGCAGACGCTGCTGCAGCGCCCGTTTCAGTCCCTCCAGGGACGAGCCGTCAAAATCATGAACCAAATTTGGAAAGTTATGAATCCGCCGCTCTGCAAAAAAATCGTCGCGGAGGACGTTGTACATGACGGACAAGCCGCTTCGCGACTCGGTCTGGTAATAGGAAAGAATCATGTACGAGCCGTTAATAATCCGCACGGCCTGATTCGGCCGGATGAGGCAGCGGAATCCGCCGTATTCTGCCGGAAGGAACTCATCCCAGTCTACGTCGGGCAGGCCCTTGTTCTTCAGTATGACGCTGAAATTACGGCTCGGCTCTACATAGTAGTCGCGGATGATCCGGGCCAGCCGGTCTTCCACCATCGCCCGGAACATGGCGAAATCACTGGTAATAAACTCGATCAGGGCAAACTCCAGCATGCCGATGTCCGTGCGGACGGAAAACTCTTCCGAATCGGGATTGAATATCGCCCGTACAGACCAGTTATTGTCGGCGTTGCAATAGGCAAACAGCAGGTACTCTTTATCGCCGCCGTTTTCCTGCACCATGCGATATTCCGTCAATAACTGAAAATCTCCCACCTGAAGTGGGAGAATAGATGCAATATTCCATTGTTTGAATGTTTCAATCAATGCTTCATCCATAAGAGAAAAAAATGGTGCGGTTGGTGGGAGTTGAACCCACACAATCGAAAGATTACTGCCGCCTGAAGACAGCGCGTCTGCCATTCCGCCACAACCGCATAATCAATTAAAACTTGTAAAGATGTTTGTATTGCTGTTCATTCAACAAAACTATCTTAACATATTCTCGCGTTTCTGTAAAGGGTATTTTTTCAATTTCTGAAAAATTTTTTTCCCAACCATATTCTTCCATCCAGGAGTCGACGTGTCCGCGGCCGGCGTTATACGCAGCCAGGGCCAATACCTTATTTCCGTCATACTCATGCAGAAGATAGGCCAGATACCACGTACCCATTTTAATATTTGTCTGCACATTTGTCAATTGGTCCGGCGTAAAATTTTCGATTCCCATTTCTCCGGCAATCCATTCGCCCGTTTCCGGCATGATCTGCATCAGCCCCGAAGCGCCGCGATGGGAAAAGGCGTCTTCGTTGAACTTGCTCTCCACGAGAATCACCGCCGCGACCAAGGCGGGGCTGACGCCGTCTTCATACGAATATTGGCGCACCATGTAGTCGTACTGAAGAGGATAGACGAATTTCCGCAGCACGTCGTCTTTCCACGAGCAGAAATAGGTCGCTGAAAAACACGCCAGCACTACTGCTATGATAATTTTATCTTTTGTCTGGGTCTTCCGTCTCAACGCAGTCTCCTATCCTCTTTGAATTCTATCCATCAGCAGCGCCCACTGCGCCCGCACCTGTTCTTCCGTTTGAGCTAAGGCGCCGTTGTTGTCGATGACGACCTGCGACAGGGCGCGTTTTTTCTCTGCAGGCATCTGCGCACGAATGCGGGCCTCCGCTTCTTCCCGTGAAAAATGATTCCGGGCCATGAGCCGTTCCAGCTGCGTCGGCCCATCTACGCATACGAGCCATACTTCATCGACATACGCTTGATATTCTATCTCAAATAATAAGGGCATGTCAAGAAAAACGAAGGATTTCTTCTCCCCTTCATCTATGCGCCGGAGTTCTTCGTCGATTCGCTCGTAAATCAAGGGAAATAAAATGCCTTCCAGTTCCGCCTTGCGTTCAGCGTCGTTGAACACGACGCCGCCGATATAGGCCCGGTCCATCGTCCCGTCTTCTCTTATTGCTTTCGGGCCGAAGGCCGCCGCTACGGCAGCCAGCCCCTTCGTGCCGGGCCGCACGACATCGCGCGCCAGGACGTCGCAGTCCACGACGGACGCGCCGAGCTCCCGCAGCATCGATACGACCGTACTTTTTCCCGACGCAATCCCGCCGGTCAATCCAATGCGATACATGACAAGTTCCTCCTTACACCTGGCAGTGAGGGCAATAATGCGTTCCCCTGCCGGCAAACTTCGTATAGATAATCGTATGGCCGCAGCGCGGGCACGGCGTCCCTTCTTTGCCGTATACCTGCAAAAAGGCCTGGTTCGACCCTTCCTGGCCATTGCCACTGATAAAGTCGCGTATCGTCGTGCCGCCATGGGCCAATCCCTGCCGCAGCACGACCCCAATGGCCTCGTGGAGTCTGCGGCATTCGTCGGGGCTTATATCACAGCAGCGGCGCTGGGGCCTGACGCCGGCAAGGAACAGCGCCTCGTCGGCGTAAATATTGCCCAAGCCGGCTACGCAGGTCTGATCGAGCAAAAAGGATTTGACGGAACGCTTCGACGATTGGAGGGACTCCTGCAAATAGGAAAGAGTAAATTCGTTGCTGTTGCCGTCAGGTCCCAGCGAATCGTAGCCGGAAATACCCGTCGGCCCCTCCGGCGGCACGAGCCACAGGCACCCGAGGGTGCGGACGTCGCGATACAGGATATACCCTTCATTTAATGCAAAAATAATGCGCTGCCCTCGTATTTCTTCGTACTCCTCCTGATAGATGAGGCTGCCGGTCATGCGCAAATGCACAAGCAGAGACGGACCGCCGCTGCAGCGAAGAAGCAAATATTTTCCCTTGCGGCTGACGGCTGATATCGTTTGTCCCGTCAATCGGCGGCAAAATTCCTCAGGCAGCGCGTTTTTCACCAGGCGCGGCAGCAGGAGCCGTACGTTTTCGATCCGTTTTCCCACTGCGTGCTCTGCAATATAGGCGCGCACCGTTTCTACTTCCGGCAATTCAGGCATATAACTCCTCCTATTTCGCTTCTTCCCAGTTCCGGCCGCAGTGAATATCGACGACCAGGGGCACCGACAAGGTCACGATGTGTTCCATCGTATCCTTCAGCAGCGTTTCCACTTCTTCCCGCTCGTCAGCCGGCACTTCCAGGACGAGCTCGTCGTGAACCTGCACGAGAAGGCGGCTTCGCAAGCTGCGGCGTTCCAATTCGTCCTGAACGGCGTTCATGGCCAGCTTGATAATATCGGCGGCGCTGCCCTGGATAGGCGTGTTCATCGCCGTCCGCTCGGCAAAGGAACGGCGCGTAAAGTTCTTGCTGTTAATATCTGTCAGCGTGCGGATGCGTCCGAACATGGTCTTGGCCATCCCCGTTTCGCGGGCTTCCGCCACGAGCTTGTCCATGTAAGCGTGAATCGTGCTGTAGCGGGCGAAATAGGAGTCGATGTATTCCTTAGCCTGCTGACGGGAAATCGAAATATTGCGGGCCAGTCCGAAGTCGCTGATGCCATAAATAATGCCGAAATTGACGGCTTTGGCATGGGAGCGCTGCTCCGGCGTGACCTCGTCCCAGGGAATGCCGAAGACTTCCGACGCCGTGCGGCGATGGATGTCCTGATTTTTCTTGAAGCCGTCGATCATCGTCGGGTCCTGGGACAAATGAGCCAGAAGGCGCAGCTCGATCTGCGAGTAGTCGCCAGATACGATGTAGTCGTATCCTTCGCCCGGCACGAATAAGGAGCGGATTTTGCGTCCCTGCTCGGTTCGGATAGGAATGTTCTGCAAGTTCGGGTCCGAGCTGCTCAGGCGGCCCGTCGCCGTGACCATCTGGTTAAAGGATGTGTAAATGCGGCCCGTTTCCCGGGAAATCAAGGGTTCCAAGCCGTCCAAATAGGTGGAAATCAGCTTTTTCAAAGCCCGGAACTGCAGTATTTTCGGGATCATAGGATGCTGGTCCATGAGGGCTTCCAGTACGGCCGAATCTGTCGAATAGCCTGTCTTCGTCTTCTTGATAACCGGCAATCCCAGCTTTTCAAATAAGATGACGCCGAGCTGCTTCGTCGAATTGATGTTGAAGGTCTCGCCGGCATCGTCGTAAATTTCCTCTTCCAGCTTGTCCGCTTCCAGCGACAGCTCCCGTTCCATATCCATGAGCCGTTCCGTATCGACGGTAAAGCCGTTCATTTCCATAACGGCCAGCGTATGAATCAAGGGAATTTCAATCGTATCGTACAAGGTCGTCAAGCCGGCCTGCTCCAAGGCTTCTGCCGCCTTGGGCCAGACGTCGAAGGAAAACTGCGCGTCGCCGGCCAGGCGCAAGGCTTCGTCGCCGCTTTCCTGCAAAGGCACGGCAAATTTTTCCGATAAATACGCCAGGCCATAGGCGGTCCGCGTCGGATCCAGCAAATACGCTGCCAGTATGATATCCGCCAAGGGCAGGCGCTTGTCCGTATAGGGCGACGCCGCCTTGACGAGCTGCTTGCCCTGCGACGTGACGACTAAGGCCGCATCTGCCAAAGCACAGAGATACTCTCCTTCCCGTCCTGCCGGCACGATGAAGACGCCCTGATTTCCCGCAATGGCTAAGGCCTTCAGCACAGGCAGGGGCGCGGCCGGTTCATACACGCCTTCTACGGCGACGACCTGGCCGGCCAAGTCCTGGGGCTGCAAGTCGTCCAGCAGCTGCAGGGATACGTCCTGTGCCGGTTCCTCATCAGCTAAGGATGCAAAGCGGTCGAAGGCAGCAAACCGGGACAGCATGTTTTTAAAGCCCAGGCTGCGGAACAAGGCGGATACGTCTTCCTTGCGCGGCTGCGGCAGGAACATATCCAGACTATACTCGACGGGCACGCTGCAGCAGATCGTCGCCAGTTCCTTGGACAAAAAAGCTTTGTCCTTGTTGTCGGCCAGCTTTTCCTGCAGTTTCTTGCCCTTCACTTCGCCGATACGGTCGTACAGTGTCTCTACATGCTGAAATTGAGCGATGAGCTTCGCCGCCGTCTTTTCTCCGACGCCGGGAACGCCGGGAATATTGTCGGCCGTATCACCCATGAGGGCCTTCATGTCGACGACCTGGGACGGCGCGTAGCCGTATTCCGCCGCCATGACGTCAGGCGTAACGGCCAGCATATTCGTAATACCCTTTTTCGTCAAATGGACCGTGACGTTTTCATCGACGAGCTGCAGCGCGTCGCGGTCTCCCGTCACGATGTCGATATGAAAATCCTTCGCTTCCATCTGCCGGGCAACGGTGCCGATAATGTCGTCGCCTTCATAGCCTTCCAGCTCCAGGACATGAATGCCCAGGCATTCCAGTACTTCCCGTATCAAGGGGAACTGGGGCCGCAGATCGTCGGGCGCCGGCTTGCGCGTCGCCTTATAGCCGTCGTACAAGTCGTTTCGGAAGGTATGCTTGTCCTTGTCAAAGGCTACGGCTACGTAATGGGGCTCCAGCTGCTCGTACAATTTAAGCAGCATGTTTAAAAAGCCGTACACGGCGTTCGTCGGCCGGCCCTGGCTGTCCGTCAGGGAAGGGATGGCGTAAAAGGCCCGGTATAACAGGCTGCTTCCATCTATAATCAACAATGTTTCCTTCATGTCAGCCTCCTCTTACCGATGCAGAAACGCCTTGACGATGTTATATACAAAATAAATGACCAGCGCACCCAGCAAATAGGGCATCGCCATGATGATAAAGCCAAGGGCGCTGATGATGACGGCGACGATGCAGAATACGATAAAGCCCAGGGCCAGCTTGACGCGCCAGGACAATCCCGACGTGATGATGCGCACGCCTGAACGGCGGCGCTGCTGTTCGCGCATCTGTTCCTCATAGGCTTTCTGTTCGTCCCGTACCGTACCATCTTCTTCGATCGTCTGCCCGCGGAAGCTGTCCCGTTCGTGATCCGACATAACCTTGGCTTCGGCCTGCTCGTACTGCTGGTACAAGCGATGGCACGATTCGCACATGCCGTCGTCATAGACGGCTTCTCTATCGCAATAGCGGCACTTCATAGTAGTCCTCCTAAATTTCTGTAGCACACATAATACAAAATATCTCTCTTATTATATCATTTATCGTTTTGATTATCTATTCATTCATACAAAACAAGGCCGGCAGCCCAAACCATTTCGTTTTCCCGCCTGCCTATGGTATAATATGCGAGGCGTAAAAAGAAATCTGCAAATCACGGAGGAATGATATACGATGAATTTCATGGACGAAGCCATTAGCGAATCGGCAAAAAACTTAGAAACAGGCCACGGCGGACCTTTCGGCGCCGTCGTCGTCAAGGACGGTGTCATCGTCGGACGCGGCCATAACGAAGTATTGAAAAACAACGACCCGACCTGTCACGGCGAAATACAGGCCATCCGCGACGCCTGCCGCAATCTCGGCACGTACGACTTATCGGGCTGCGAGCTCTACACGTCGGCCGAACCCTGCCCCATGTGCCTTTCGGCCATCATCTGGGCGAATATTAAAACGGTGTATTACGGCAACAGCGCCAAAGACGCCGCCGCCATCGGCTTCCGCGACGACTTCATTTACGATTTCATCAAGCGGGGCTGCGCCGACGAAGATACGCTGGCCTTGCGGCAGATGGGCCGCGAAGAGGCCATCAAGATCTTTGAACAGTACAAAGAAAAGAATATGACCATATATTAATCGCTGCAAACGAAAAAGCTTGAAACATGGGACTCTAAAAAGTCCCTTTGTTTCAAGCTTTTTTCATCGTCGCGATTAAAAAATACGTTCCAGTACAGCCTGCACATCTTCGGGCTGTACGGCGACGGGATTGTTGTCCGCCCGGCCCTTGGTGAAAGCGTGACCGACGATGTAAGAAATATCGCCGCTGCCGATGCCGTAGTCCCGCAGGCGAAGGGCAAAGCCGCCGAGAGACAGCATATGGAATACCCAGTCTTTGACCTCTGCCGCCGAAGCGCATTGATACGCTTCCAGCAGCTCAGCATAGCGAGGAATCGCCGCCTTATTGAAATCCATGAAATCGCCCAGCGTCAAAGCCGCCGCCGTGCCATGAGGCACGCCGAATCTTTCCGTCATGGGGTACGATACGGAATGGCAGACTGTCGTCTTCGTATTGCTGAAAGCCAGTCCGGCATATAAGCTGGCCTTGCCGATGAGCAGGCGCAGCTCCGCGTCGTCCGGATGGGCCGCCAAGTCCTCTAAATGGCGGCGAATGAGGCCGATGGATAATAAGGCAAAGGTCTGGGATACTTCATTCGTCCGGCAGGCCCAGAAGGACTCCGTACTGTGGCACAAGGCGTCCAGCGCCGACGATATCGTCAGCGCTGCGGGACATGTCGCCGTGCATACGGGGTCGACGACGGCCAGGGCCGCAAAGTTATGACTATAGCTGCAAGACATCTTACATTCCCGTTCCCGATCCCATACGGTCGCCCACGGCGTCACTTCCGAACCCGTGCCGGACGTCGTCGGCACGCCGATCCAGGGAATAGGCTGCACCGCTTCATACGCCTCTGCGGCGATAAAGGCCCGCAGCCCTTCGGTCCCACGAATGCCGGCAGGAATCGCCAGGGCCAGGGTCTTCGCCGTATCCATGACGCTGCCGCCGCCGACGGCGAGGATGAGGCCGTACGGTTCGCCGCCCACCCGTTCCAGCATCGCGGCCATATCGGCCACGTCGGGATTGGAAAGCGTCAGCTCCTCTTCCCGGACGTCGCGCCCCGCTAAGGCCTTCCGCAAAGCCTGTCCGGCAGGACTTTGAGAAAAATCCATGCCGCGGGTCAGCAGGAGAATCTTCTTCTCCCGGCTCGTTTCCTCCAAGTAAAGAGCCAGCTTTTCCAAGCCGTCATGTCCGGCAAGGATGCGCACAGGATTATAAAATTCCAACGTTACCACTCCTTTTACTGCATGGACCGCTTGACCAGCAAAAAGCCGCGTTCTAAGCAAAAAGCGAAGGCGAATACCAGAAAAACGGCGAGTCCCGCTTGTCCATATTGATAGTTTTGTATGCTCGTGGAAATAGCGAAGCCGATGCCGCCGGCTCCCACCATCCCCAGAATCGCGCATTCGGCAAAATTGATTTCAAACCGCAGGGCAATCCAGGCGACGAGCTGCGTGACGGCACTGGGCAGCAGGCCGCAGCAGATAATCTGCCAGCGCGTCGCGCCTAAAGCCGCCAAGCCGTCTATCGTATCCTGCGGCACGTCCTCGAAGGCCTGGGAAAAGGCCCGCGTAAAAAAGGCCACGGTATGAATCGACAAACCCGTAACGCCCGCTACGGGGCCAAATCCAAAGCAGACCAGCATCAGTAGAACCCATACGGGCGTCGGCACAGCTCGCAAAAAAGTAAAGAAGGCCTTGACCGCCCCGGCAGCGATTCTGCTGCCGACGACGTTTTCCGCAGCCAATAGCCCGAAAACGAGGCCGAGGAATATACTGTACACCGTAGCCAGCACCATAATGGAAAAGGTGTCGGCGAAAGAAAGCAGGGTAAAGTCGACGCTGTCCGTCGTCATATGAGCCATTTTCCAAAAAATTTCAACGATGCCCGAGGAACGTTCCGCCAGCTGCAGCCAGTCAATATGCAGCATATACAGAGACACCGCGGCGGCTGCCGTCGTGCCGGCCAGGAACAGGGCGATGAAATGATCTCCCCCGCGGACGCCGACATCTATGTGTTTCTTGCCCTTTCTCTTGGGCCTTACGGCCGAATCTACGGCTGTAACTTCTTCTATATTCATGGATTCATCACTCTCTTTCGCAAGCATCCCGTCATGATATCTACCAGGATGACAATTGCCGCAATCATCAAGATGATGCCGGCAGCCTGCGGATATTTAAAGGCTTTCAGATACGACAGCAGGACCATGCCGCTGCCGCCGCCTCCTACCATGCCGACGATGGTCGAGGCGCGGATATTGACTTCCAGACAATAGAGAAACCATGAAATAAAGCCGGCTATGCAGCAGGGAATCACGCACTGGAACATGCGCTGCCAGAAATCGGCACCTACGGCTTCCATACATTCTAACGTGTCCTGAGGAATTTCGTCAATAACCTCGATAAACGTGCGGGTCATAAAGGCAAAGCTGGTAATCACCAGGGCGATAAACCCTACACTCGTGCCGACGCCCAGCGAAGAAAAGAGGATAAAAGCCCAGACGAGAGTCGGAATGTTGCGCAGGAAGGTAGCTGTGCCGCGGATAACGCCGGCGACGTACCGGGACGGCGACGTCTTTTCGCTGCCGAATACGGCAGCCACGACAGCCAGCACGGCGGCGACAAAGGCCGACGATATGGCTAGGGAAATCGTCACGGCAATGCATTCCATGACGGCTTCGCTGAACGATACCTGCGGCGGCAAAAAGTCTTCCGTAAAGAATTTCCATCCCTCGCCCAGCTGCGGTATAATTTCAGCCGGATTGAAACCCGTATAAGCCGTCGCAGCAATAAACGCTGCCGCAATAACTCCAGCCATAGTATATATTACATGTGATTCATTCTGTTTCATAGGTTTCGTTCCTTTATAGTGAGTTCATCAGCCGCTACGCCGTAAATGGTCTGAATTACGGCATCATTCATATCACACGGCGGGCCGTCGAAAACAATCTGCCCTTTCCTCAGACCAATAATGCGTGTCGCATATGCTTTTGCCACATCAATCTGATGAAGGTTAACCAGACACGCTATGTTCCGACGCGATGCCATGGAATAAATCATATCCATGATAATTTTGGCGCTCGACGGGTCTAAAGACGCAATCGGTTCATCGCAGAGAAGAATCTGCGGTTCCTGCATAAACGCCCGGGCAATGCCTACGCGCTGCTTCTGTCCCCCAGACAGGTCGGCGGCCCGCGTATTGAGGAAATCGCCCATGTCGATTTCTTTCAGCAGCTCTACGGCCTTTTCCTTATCTTCTTCCCGGTACCGTCCTATCATCCCCTGCAAGGAGCCCATGTAGCCCAGACGGCCGTGGAGCACGTTCTGCAGTACCGACAAACGGTACACCAGGTTGTAATTCTGAAAAATCATGCCGATTTGCCGCCGCAGCGTCCGCAGCCTGCTGCCCCGGGCTTTGGAAATATCTTCGCCGCCGATGAGTATGCGCCCTTCCGTCACGTCGTGGAGCTTGTTGACGGAGCGAAGCAGCGTCGACTTTCCGGCGCCGGATGGGCCGATGACGGCAATAAATTCTCCCGGATATACGGAAAAGCTGACATCATTCAATCCCTGCGTTCCGTTTCCATACCGCTTGCCTACATGTTCAAATACGACGACTGGCTGCTCTTCTGTCCAATTCATGCGAGCCGGCCTCCTTACTTGCTGAGGAGCTGATTCAGCTCGATAATGGGCTGGTAATCGGCTTTAGAAGCTTCTACAAAGCGAGCGCCTTTTACTTTAATAACCTTTGTGAAATAATCTTCGTTGTTATACTGCAGGAGAAAATCCGTCAGTGTCTTGCGCAGATTTTGATCCATATCAGCACGAATGATCATGCCTTCTGAAGGAATCGGATCTGAAGTGGCAATGACCTTGATGTCTCCAGCCCGAACATTGCCGCTGTTAATTTCAGCCTGCAAAATCTGATCTGACACAGCAGCCACATCTACGTCACCTTTAGCAACGGCCAGAATGCTGGCTTGATGCTTACCGGAGAACATAGCCGACGAGAAAAACTTTTCGTTCATGTGCAGCGTTTCGCTGTCGAGATTTTCATTGGCAAAGGCCTTCATGAGCATGCTCGTCGGAATGAGATTGCCCGACGTGGAGCCCGGGTCGACAAAGGCCATCTTCTTGCCCTTTACGTCCTGAAGGGAATTGATATCCGAACGGTCTGCCCTCGTAATGAAGACGGAATGATACAGGGCCTTCGCCTTGTCTCCGTCAGGGGCCTTCATGACGATGACGTCTACATTACCGTCTAAGCGCTGGTTTGCCAGAGAGATGCCCTCTGCTCCCAAATAAGCCATGTCGGCCTTTTTCGTCCGCAAGGCTTCAATGATGCCGTTGTAGTCGGACGCGCTGATTTCCTTTACTTCCCGTCCCAATGCTTTGCCTAAATCTGCCGATAAGGCGCTGCGGGCGTCGGCGCTCTGCTCCGTCGATTCGTTCGGCGCGTAGGCGATCGTAAAGGGCTGCTGCCCGCTACCGCCTCCGGAACTGCCACAGCCGCCGAAGCCTGCCGCCGCGGCTACCAACATTAAAGACACGCTAAGACCTTTCATCCACCGTTTCATATTCATGTCCATTTCCTCCTGTGTACGACAATATGATACTTTCCATATAATGCCTTGCTATACCTATATCCTACGGTATCCATATGTAGTTCCAGAAAATATATTGCAAATTCTTTGTAAATAATTGCATTTTACAGCATTTATTTGCATATTTTAGAAATATGTGGTTGAAATTGCAAACGCAGGAAGAAACAGCAAAAAACCTCTGAACGACATCCATTGCCATTCAGAGGTTTCATCGATTCCCTATCAACGGCGTTCCTTCATGCGCCGTTCAATATCCCGCTTCGCTTCCTTTTCAGCCAGGGCCTGCCGTTTGTCGTACAGCTTCTTCCCTGTCGTCAAGGCAATCGTCGCTTTGACCTTGCCTTTTTTGAAATATAAGTTCAGGGGAATCAAGGTATATCCTTTTTCTTTAATACGCCCCAACAGCTTGAGTATTTCATACTTATGGAGCAGGAGCTTCCGCGTCCGCAGCGGGTCGTGGTTGAAGCGGTTTCCCTGGTCGTAGGGGCTGATGTGCATGCCGACCAGAAACACCTCGCCGTTTTCAATGCGGCAGAAGCTGTCCTTCAGGTTGACCTTCCCCTGCCGCAGGGACTTCACTTCCGTTCCCGTCAAGGCGATTCCCGCTTCGTAGGTTTCATGAATAAAATAATCGTGGCGCGCTTTGCGGTTGTCCGTAATATATTTTACGCCACTCGGTGATTGTGCCACTGGCAGTTCCTCCTATTTTTTCCTGGACTTCTTGCCCTTGCGTTTTTTATCCTTCTTACCCTTTTTCTTGATTTTTTTGTCCTTCTTCTTTTTCTTTCCCTTCTGGGAGTCCGCAGCGCCGGCGAACCAATTTCGCTTCGTCACTTCCTGCTTGCCGCTCCGGCTGCCGTTCTTTTTATGCCGCCGTTCGGCGCCGGCTGCCATGAGCTGCCGCAAATCCTCCAGCGATTCTACCTTGCCGGGAACAAAATCGATTTCACATTTTTCGACGTTGACCTTCGCCAGCGTCACTTCCATCATGTCGCCCAGATGATATACGCGCCCGCCATGCTGTCCCCGCATCGTATACGTCCCTTCGTCGAACTCGTAAATATCGTCGGTCAGCAGGGAAATGTGAACCAATCCTTCAATGCCGTTTTCCAGGCCGACAAACAGGCCGAAGGACGTAATCCCCGTAATATGAGCCTCATAGGGCTGACCGATAAAGGGAACCATGTACTGGGCCTTCTTTAAATCGTCTGTTTCCCGTTCGGCCTCGACGGCAATGCGTTCGCGGGAGCTGGCCTGATCGGCAGCAATCGTATGGTATGCCAAGGACTGCTGGGCTTCTTCCTGAGTCAGCTTGCCTCTTTTTTTATTCTGCCGGATCAGCCGGTGCACCATCAAGTCGGGATAGCGGCGGATAGGCGACGTAAAATGGGTGTAGCACTCCGAAGCCAGGCCGAAGTGGCCGGCGTTATTCGTCGAATACCGGGCCTGCTGCATGGAGCGAAGAGCAATGGTCTGCACGACGAGTTCGGCGCTCGTTCCCTTGGACTGCTTCAGCAGCTTCTGGAAATCGGCGGGCTTGACGTCGTCGCCTGACGGCACAGGCAAATCAAAGCTGGCCAGCACGGTGCGCATCATCTCCAGCCGTTCCGGTTCGGGCGTTTCGTGCACCCGGTACACAGCCGGATTTTCGCTGTCTCTCAAATAAGCGGCGACGGTCTCATTGGCAATGAGCATGCATTCTTCTACGATCTGCTCGGCAATCGTCCGCTCTCTCTTTTCCAGCCGCAAGGGCTTGCCTTCCTCGTCGAGAATAATTTTATATTCTGGGAAATCGAAATCAATGGCGCCGCGGCGCAGCCGCATCTGCTTCAAAATCTGCGCCACGTCCTGCAGGTCCCGCAGCATAGGCATAAAGGGCTGCAGGTCGTCGGGGATAATATCGTCGACCAGGGCCTTTTTGACTTCTTTATAGTTGCAGCGCCGTTTGACGCGGATTACGGCCGGCCCGATGTCGGCCTTTACGACCTTGCCTTCCTGGTCGATTTCCATTACGCAGGTCATGGAATAGCGGTCCTGACCGGCGTTGAGGCTGCACATGTCGTTGGAAAGAACCGTCGGCAACATCGGAATGACCCTGTCGACGAGGTATACGCTCGTACCGCGTTCGTATGCTTCGGCGTCGAGCAGCGTGCGGGGCCGTACGTAATAGCTCACATCGGCAATGTATACGCCTAAACGGTAATTGCCGTTGGACAGGCGTTCCACATCGATGGCGTCGTCCAAATCCTTGGCGTCTTCGCCGTCAATCGTAATGAGCTGGCGATGGCGGTAATCGCGGCGGCCGTCTTCCAATACGACAGTCCTGTCGATGGAGTCGGCCTCCTTCAATACGTCGTCGGGAAAGGCAAAGGGCAATCCGTGACGAGCCATGATGACTTTAATATCCAAGTCCTTGTCGCCGTCATATCCCAGTATTTCCGTCACTTCGCCTTCGGCCTTGCGGCCCTCTTCGGGCCATTTCGTAATGGTCACGAGGACGCGGGCGCTGCTGCGGGCGCCGGCCGTTTTATCCAGGGGAATATAGATATCCTCCCGGATCCGTTCGTCGTCAGGACGGACGAAGCCACATTGCTTTTCCCGCTCGAACGTCCCGACCAGGGTCTTATTCGCCCGCTCGACAATGCGGATAATTTCCCCTTCCGTTTTATGGCGGCCACTGCCGCTCTGAATAATGCGCACGGCTACCTTGTCGTTATTCATGGCCGTATGCCGGTACTGCTCGGCAATGTAAATATCGTCCTGCATATTTTCGCAGAGGACAAATCCAAAGGTAGGCGTATATCCCTTGTATATGCCTACGATTTCCTGAGCCCGCTTAGATGCGCCGTAGCGTTCTTCGGATATTCTCACAAGACTCCCCCTCCTTATCATCTCTTCAAAGGTTTCAAACAGTTCGGACAGCTCCCCGCCTGACAGATGCAGCCGCTCGGCGCAGTCCTCCACGGTAATGCCGTCCGGTTCCATATTACATATATCCATTATATCATGGGACAACTTCAAATTCATACTCTTTATACATTCCCTTTCTCTGTCGTTCGTCTGCATATGAAAAAAGCCTGCGACGACGCCGCAGGCCATAACGTTCATTAAAATGTATTCAGCAATCTGCCTAAAATCAATGTCACGATTGCAAAGGCAATAGATACGACGATAGTTACTTTAGACAGCAATGCGTCCATACCGCGGGCTCTGCTGCCAAACAGGTCTTCCGCGCCTCCGCCGAAGCCGGCGCCCATGCCTTGAGTCTTGCTTTTTTGGGCTACGACAACGCCGATAAGAATCAGAGACAAGATGACAACTAAGATTTCCAATACAGTAATCACGCTAATCCTCCTTACAACACATGCTTAACGATACTATTGTACACTCATTTGCCTTTTCTATCAATAGGTTCTGATTTATTTTCTCCATCCCGGTTTTCCAAATAACGTTCCAGCTTGCGCTTGACGCGCTGCAGGGCGTTGTCGATGGATTTTACGTGGCGATGCAGTTCTTTGGACATCTCGTTGTAGGACTTCCCTTCCAGATAGGCCGTCAGCACCTGCCATTCTAGGTCGCTCAGGATTTCGTTCATCTTCAGCTCGATGTCGGCAAATTCCTCCCGGCTGATGACGAGCTCTTCCGGGTCGCTGACGCGGATTCCCGACAGAATATCCTGCAGCGTCCGATCCGATTCATCTTCATAAATCGGCTTATTCAAGGATACGTACGAGTTGAGGGGAATATGCTTCTGCCTCGTCGCCGTCTTGATAGCCGTAATGATCTGCCGCGTAACGCACAGCTCGGCAAAGGCCCGGAACGAGGCCAGCTTGTCGCCGCGAAAGTCCCTCGTCGCTTTATACAGGCCTATCATGCCTTCCTGAATGATGTCGTCGCGGTCGGCGCCGACGAGAAAGTAGGCCCGTGCTTTGGATTTCACAAAGTTACGGTACTTATTGACGATGTAATCCATCGCCTCGCCGTCCTGTTCCTGCTGCGCCAGTTGAACGATTTCTTCGTCGCTCATCCCTTCAAATCTGTCCGACCGGGGAAATTCCTCTCGCATTTCTGCCTGCATATTATACCTCTACTATTTCGATCTGCGAATTTTTTCTAATTTTCTCAGCACGTCTTCGTCCTGCACGCGGTACACGACTTCGTTGCGCTGACCGCCATGCTTCAATACGTTGCGGTGCTCGTAGGCCGCCGTTTCCTTCCGCGTCCGCTCTACGTCCTCGGCAAGCTCTCTCGCCGGCATGCGGTACGCGCCGGTGCCCAGCACCTGCGTCTGTTCCGAACCGTCGGATGTAGCGACGTAAATGATGCGCTTGTCGTTGCGGTGCTCGTAGACCAGCCGTTCGATGCGGCTGTCCGCCGTTTCCTCTTTATCCGTAAAGATGACTTCGCAGTCCCTGCCGATTTTCATGCTTTTTTCCGCCTCGTCCGTGTACATCGCGTCGAAGACGAGGACCAACTTATATCCCTTAGCCTTGCCGTAGCTCACAAGGGTATCCGTCAGCTTCTCCCGCGCGTGGTCCAGCGATTGGGCTGCCAGCTTTTTCAGCTCGTCCCAGGCAAAAATGATATTGTACCCGTCGACGATCAGCAAATCCTTCATTTTGCCACCGCCTGCCGCTGGCGCACGGCTTCATACATCAAAAGGGCCGCCGCCACGGAAGCATTGAGGGAATTAACCTGGCCGAACATGGGAATCTGCACGAGAACGTCGCATGTTTCCTTTACCAAATGGGATATGCCCCGGCCTTCGCTGCCGATGACCAGGACGATAGGCTCGGTCAGAGAGCTGTGAAAATAATCGACGCTGCCGTCCATATCGGCGCCGATAACCCAAAAGCCCCGCTTCTGCAATTTCTTCAAGGTCTGCGTCGTGTTGCCGATCTGCACGATAGGCATATACTCGACGGCGCCGGCAGACGTCTTGCCGACGGTTTCGTTAATCGGCGCGCTGCGCCGCTTCGGCAGGAGGACGGCGTCGACGCCGGCGCATTCGGCCGTACGGATAATAGCGCCTACGTTGTGCACGTCTTCAATACCGTCCAGCAGCACCAGAAACGGCGTTCGTCCCGACGCTTCCACGTCGGCAAGCACGTCGGTCAAATCGGCATAGGCCACGGGAGCGGCGAAGGCGACGACGCCCTGATGGCGGCTCCCAGGCGCCAGATGATTCAAGATCTTGACCGGCGCGCGTTCTATGAGAATATCCTTCTCGCGGGCCAGCTCCTGGATACGCAGCAGCGGCGGCGCGTCATTTCCGGCAGCTATATATAGTTTTGTAATGGACCGGCCGGCACGCAGCGCTTCCGTCACGCTGTTGCGTCCGACAATGATGCTTTCGTCGCTCATGGTTACACCTTTTCTCCATGTTTTATTGCACAATATTCTTTCGTAAACCTGTATATTTCATCCATAAGCCCGCCGAGGCGGCCGGCTTTCTCCGCCATAATCAAGTATCCCACCAGGGCTTCCAGCGCCGTACTGTCGTGATACTCGGCGACGGACGCGCTCTTCGGCGCCTGCGAATAGGCATTGCGGGCCCGCTGGCAGACAGAAGCTTCCGTCTCATCCAGCGTCTCCTTGATATGACGGTACACATAAGCCTGGGCCTTAGCCGAAACGAATTCCGAAGCCAGCAGGTGCAGGACCTGCACGTTGGGAATGCCGGTCTGCACCAAACGCCGCCGCAGATACAGGGCGTAATACGCATCGCCGACAAAGGCCAGGGAAATCGGGTCGAGCCGCGAGGCATCCTGTTCAGGTACCTCCAGCCGCTCGCCTTTGGCAAAGGCCGCATAGGCTCGTCCTTTTAAGGCTTGAAGCTGTTTAAATTTCACTTTTTCCAACGCGCTCCCTGAGGAGAATCTTCAATCGTAATACCCAAGGCTGCCAGCTTATCGCGGATGGCGTCGGCCAAAGCATACTGCTTCTGCGCCCGGCATTCCTGGCGGATTTCCAGGATTGCGTCCATCAGGTCGTTGTAATCCTTGCTGCTGGCGCTGCCTTTCTGGCCGCTCCACCGTTCTTCCAAAATGCCGAGGATGTCGGTCATCGTCTTGAAAATGCGCTTTACTTCCGATACGACGGACGAATCGACGGGCACGCCGTTGTTGACGACGGCGTCTTTATAGATGTTGACCTTCTTCGCCAAATCGAACATTGCCGCGCTGGCCAGAGCCGTGTTGAAATCGTCGCACATCGCTTCTTCAAAGGCTTCTTCGTTGGCCTTGGCGTCAGCCATGAGCTGCGCCGCTTCTTCCGACTTCGCGCCGGCCGGCATGTCGAGCAGTTCCAGCACGTTGTCAATCGACGTGCCGAGGCGTTCCAGGCTGCGGGTCATTTCTTCGAGCCGTTCGTCGCTGAAGTCGAGGGGGCTGCGGTAATGGTTGGAAATGAGGAAGAACCGCAGGGCGTCCGGATTATAATGTTCCAGTACATCCTTGACCAGGAAGAAGTTATTCAGGGATTTGCTCATTTTTTCCGAATTGATCGTAATGAAGCCGTTGTGGAGCCAGTAACGGACCATAGGCTTCTTGCCCGTATACGCTTCGGACTGGGCGATTTCATTTTCATGGTGCGGGAAAATCAAATCGCTGCCGCCGCCGTGGAAATCAAAGGTATCGCCGAGATACTTATTGCTCATAGCCGAGCATTCGATATGCCAGCCCGGACGGCCCGGTCCCCAGGGGCTTTCCCAAGACGGTTCGCCCGGCTTAGCGCCTTTCCACAAAGCGAAGTCCATAGGATTGTGCTTGCGGTCGTCTACTTCGATGCGGGCGCCGGCCATCATATCGTCGAGGCTGCGGCCGCTCAGTTTGCCGTAGCCGGCAAATTTTTCCACGCTGTAATATACGTCGTTGTCGATGACGTATGCGAAACCCTTTTCAATGAGCACTTCAATCATGTGGATGATTTCTTCCATATGCTCCGATACGCGGGGGTATTTGTCGGCCCGGCGGACATGGAGCTTGTCCATGACGTCGAAGTACGACGCAATATAACGGTTGGAAATCGTATCCCACGTTACGCCTTCGCCGTTAGCCGCATTGATGATCTTATCGTCTACGTCGGTAAAGTTCTGAATATGCGTTACTTCATAGCCCAGGTGTTCCAGGTAGCGCTTGATGACGTCCCAGGTGACGAAGGGACGGGCGTTGCCCATATGGGAATGATTGTACGGCGTGATGCCGCAGACGTACATCTTGACCTGTCCCGGCGTGACGGGCGTAAAGGTTTCTTTTTTACGAGTCAGCGTATTATATACTTTTAATTCTCTCATGGTAAACCTCCTTGATAATACAAAAAGGCCGCCATCCCTTTACAGAGACGGTGGCCCGTGGTTCCACTCTGTTTTTATGGCATCGCCATAATCTCAAAGCACATAACGGGTGCATCCGGACCAGATTACTAGCTTCACCTGATCTGCTCGCAAAGGCATCTTTGCAGCTTCTGCCATCTAAACAGGTTCTCAGCCCAGGCCCGTTCTCTCTGTAGCGCTCGTCTGCAAATCATTTTGGTCATTGCATTTAGATATACATTATTTATTACTATGTGCTACTTATATTAGCGAATATTCCCTAATCTGTCAAGCCCTTATTGGTTCAGCAAACCGCTCTGCTCCAACCGGCTCAACACTTTATCGCGGCCCATGAGGGCGACGATGACGTTGAGGTCCGGGCCGTGCATCACGCCGGTAATGGCGACGCGGATAGGCATGTATACGAATTTGCCCTTGACCTTCAGGCCCTTTTGAATCTTCTTGAACAAGGGCTGTACCGTGTCGGCCGTTACTTCGTCCAGAGCCGCCAGCTCATCGCGGAACATAGTCAGCACAGCCGGAGCCGTTTCTTCCTTCAATACGGCCGCCGTTTCTTCATTTTCCGGAGCATAGTCTTCCGTAAAGAATACCTGGACGGCATCGACGATCTGCGCGCCGTACTGGACGTGCTCGCGCATCGCCCAAACGACGTCCTTCAGCCAGGACAGCTCAGCGGCGTCCGGTTCCTGCGAGGCATAGCCGGCCTGCTGGAGATGGGGCAGGCAGAGGGCCAGCAGCTGATCGGCGGTGAGCTGCTTCATATAATGGAAATTAATCCAATTCAGCTTTTCGATGTCGAATACGGCCGGATTCTTCGCTACGCGGTCTAAGGAGAACTGCTGATTCAGTTCTTCACGGCTGAAGATTTCCTGATCGCTGTCCGGCGTCCAGCCGAGAAGGGCCAGGAAATTGACCAGCGCGTCAGGCAGATAGCCCATATCGCGGTACTGCTGCACCGACGTAGCGCCGTGGCGTTTGCTCATCTTTTTCTTGTCGGCACCTAAAATCAACGATACGTGGGCAAAGGTCGGCACGGGGAATCCCAGGGCATGGTACAGGACGAGCTGGCGCGGCGTATTAGACAAATGTTCTTCCGCCCGGACGACGTGGGTAATCCGCATGAGGGCGTCATCGATGACGACGCAGTAATTGTAGACGGGAATACCGTCGGACTTGACGATGACGAAATCGCCGACCTTATTGGAATCAAAGGCCACGTGGCCGCGGACGAGGTCGTCGAATTCCAGCGTTTCATCCTTCGGCGTCACGACGCGGATGACGTAGGGACGGCCTTCTTTTAAATACTGCTCTACCGTTTCCTTCGGCAGATTGCGGCATTTTCCGCTGTATACAGGCGTTTCGCCGCGGTTCATCTGTTCCTGCTTTTCCGCTTCCAATTCTTCAGGCGTGCAGAAGCAATAGTAGGCCTTTCCTTCGGCCAGCAGTTTTTCCGTATATTTCTGATAAATCGGCAGGCGGTCCGTCTGACGGTACGGTCCGTCCGGGCCGCCGACGTCGATGCCTTCATCCCACGTAATGCCCAGCCATTTCAAGGCATCCTTGATATTTTCTTCCGACTCGCTGGTCGAACGCTTTCTGTCTGTATCTTCAATGCGTACTACGAATTTGCCGTTCGTATGCTTAGCCATCAAATAGTTGAACAGCGCCGAACGAGCACCGCCGATATGGAACGGGCCTGTCGGGCTCGGCGCAAAACGAACGCGAACTTCTTGTGTCATGAACAATTCCTCCCATAAAATGCTATTTATTTCTATATTTCAGGACCATCGCCGCAGCCTGGGCGGCCATGCCCTCTTCCTTGCCGACAAAGCCGAGCCGTTCCGTCGTCGTCGCCTTGACCGACACGGCAGCTTCGTCTATCTGAAGAGCTCCGGCAATATTTTCAATCATGCGCGGCACGTAATCTTTGATCTTTGGCCGCTGCGCCATCAGCGTCACGTCGACGTTGATAACCCGGCAGCTGTTTTCAATCAGGATTTGCCGCACTTTTTCCAGCAGCAGCAGGCTGGATATATTCTTAAACTTTGCGTCTGAATCGGGAAAATACGTGCCAATATCCTTCAGTCCTGCCGCTCCGAGCAAGGCGTCCATCACGGCATGAACGAGCACGTCGGCGTCGGAATGGCCGGCCAGTCCCCGTTCAAAAGGGATTTCTACGCCGCCCAATACGAGCTTCCGCCCTTCCGCCAGGGGATGGACGTCGTAGCCGCTGCCGACGCGGTGTTCCGTCGGGCCGTTCATATAAAATTCCAGAATAGGCACGTCATCCATCGTCGTAACCTTGTGATTCCGCTCGTCGCCCTGCAAAATAAAGAGCTTTTCTCCCAAAGCTTCCACTAAAGACGCGTCGTCTGTTCCGCTGATATGGTGCTCTTTAGCGTACTCGTGAGCCTGTATCAATACGTCGCGGTGAAATATCTGCGGCGTCTGCACAGCAATAAGCCGGCTCCGGTCCAGGGTCCGCACCGTCTGCAGCCCCTGTCCGCCGGCAATTTCCCGTTCCTTTACCGTATCCTTGACGGGAATGGCGTAAACGGCAGCCTTGGCTTTGGCCATAACCCCGACGGCGTTGTCGTACCATTCCGGCCCGGCAAAAGGACGCGAGCCGTCGTGAACCATGACGACATCGGCGTCGCGGCTCGTCGCCATTAACCCATTGTACACGGAATCTTCCCTCTCCGCTCCGCCTAAGGCATACCGCACCGGCATGGATGGGTGGAGAGACTCGACGATGGATACGATATCCTCATGATCCCGTTCGGCATTGACGATAACGACCTCGTCGACGGACGAAGCCGAAAAAACGTGCATCAGCGTATGCGCCAGCACCGGTTTGCCGCATAATGGATAAAAGAGCTTATTCCGCTCATATCCAAAACGCCGGCCTGAACCGGCGGCTACGACGATAACAGATACTTTCAAAAAATTCACCTACTCATCCGTAATTTTTACAAAAATCATCCGGCCTGCCGACGTCTGCAGCACCGACGTCACTGTGACAGGAACGTTTTTGCCGATATATTTATGGCCATTTTCAACGACGATCATCGTGCCGTCGTCCAGGTATGCTACGCCCTGATTTTCTTCCTTCCCGGCCTTTACGATATAGACTTCCATCTGCTCTCCGGGAATACGGGCCGGTTTCAGCGCGTTGGCCAAATCGTTGATATTCAGGACGACGACGCCCTGCAGGGCGGCTACCTTATTGAGATTGTAATCGTTCGTCACGACCTTGGCGTTGATCTGACGGCCCAGCCGCACGAGCTTGGAGTCGACGCCCTGGACATCGCTGAAATCATCGTTGATAACCCTGACTTCGACGTAGTTGTCTTCCTGCATCTGCTTCAAAATATCGAGGCCCCGGCGTCCTTTATTCCGCTTGAGCAAATCCGACGAATCGGCGATGAGCTGAAGCTCTTCCAGGACGAAGACCGGAACCAGCAGCGGCCCTTCCAGAAATCCGGTGCTGCAGATTTCCGCAATGCGGCCGTCGATAATCGAGCTGGTATCGAGAAGCTTTCCGGAAAACTCATTGTGCTGGCGCTTGACGTTCGGTTCTTTATTCTGTTTTCCCAGGCGGATAGAACCAACTAGCCCCAAAATATCAGCCCGCTTGCGGATAGCAATGCTCATGCCGGCATATCCGAACACGATGCTGAACACGATAGGACCGTAAGCGCCGATAATAGGCAGTCGGGCAAACGCCAGCCCAATTAAATTAGCAATAATAAGTCCAAAAAGCAAACCCAGCGTTCCGACTATCAGGTCCTGGCTTTCGAAATCGCTCATTCCCGATTCGATACGGTGAATGATCTTCCAAATCAAATGAAGGACAAAGGGAGAAATGAGATAGCCAATCGCTACCCCCAGGACGACGCCTATGATATAAGCGATAACGGTAAGCAGCGTAATGCCGAAAACGCTGCCGTGAAAAAATCTCACTTCAATTTCCGCGCTGAAGTAAGGCGTCGCGATAATTTGATCAGAAATCATGACGCAGACCACGGCCATGATCAGCATGATAACGCCTCTCATGATATTATCGGTAATCTTGCCGCCGTTAAATTTCTTTGTACGCCGTTCCTTTCCCTTTTCGTTCGTACCAGTCGTACGTTCCACATCCATTGTGCCGCACCTCCTTTTTCACCGTGTATGATTTACGATAACTACATAACTATATCACACTTTTTAATAATAAACCACAAAAATAACAGGGACATCACAATTTTTTTACAAAAGGATAAACTTTTCCCGACGAAGCCCCTCTCTTAGCCCAGCAAATGGGTTGTGCAGGCTTCTACGTCGCTGTAAACGCCGCCTGTATCGCGTCGCGCAGCGTCGCCGCCCCGATAATCCGGCATTGCGGGAAAGCTCCTTCCTTGATTTCATCCAGATTTCCCTTGGGAATGATAAAGGTCTGGAACCCCATCTTCGCGCCTTCCTTGATGCGCCGCAAGGCATGGGGCACGCGCCGTATGTCGCCGGTCAGGCCTACTTCACCCATGACGACGGTTCGGCTGTCCATCGGCATGTCGCGCAGGCTGGAAAAAACGGCCAGCACGACGGCTAAATCGGCGGCAGTTTCCGTGACGCGCAGGCCGCCGACGCTGTTGATATACACGTCCTGCGTGCCCAAAGACAGGCCGACGCGCTTTTCCAGCACGGCCAGCAGAATAATCAGCCGGTTATAGTCCATGCCCGACGCCGTGCGGCGCGGGACGGCAAAAACGGAATGCGTTGTCAGGGCTTGAATCTCCCCTAAAAGGGGCCGCATGCCGTCCATGACGGCGGCGACAGCCGAGCCGGCTTGATTTGCCGACCGCTCGGCCAGGAGCATTTGCGACGGATTAGTCAATTCGGACAACCCCGTTTCTTCCATCGTAAACAATCCCGTTTCGTTCGTCGACCCAAAGCGATTTTTGATTCCCCGCAACACGCGGAACTGATAATTCCGCTCGCCTTCAAAATACAGGACGACGTCTACCATGTGTTCCATCATGCGCGGTCCGGCAATCGCCCCTTCCTTCGTGACATGGCCTATGACGATGACCGAAATGGACTCCGTCTTGGCAAATTCCATGAGACGCCGCGTGCTTTCCCGTATCTGAGTCATGCTGCCCGGCATGCCGTCGGCGTCGCTGCTGTACATCGTCTGGATAGAATCGATGATCAGCAGCACCGGACGGCGTCGCTTTGCTTCCTGCAGTACGGCGTCGAGAGACGTATCGGCCTGTATGATGAGATTGGAAGCCGTAATTCCCAATCGTTCCGCCCGCACCTTAATCTGTCCGGCCGATTCTTCGCCGGAGCCGTACAGCACCGCGCCGGCATGGCGGCACACGGCATCGGCAATCTGCAGCACCAAGGTCGATTTGCCGATACCGGGGTCGCCGCTCAGCAAGATCAGCGCTCCCGGCACGATGCCGCCGCCCAGCACGCGGTCCAGCTCGCCGATGCCCGTCCGGACGCGGCTCATCTGTTCCATGGCGATATCCTGCAGCAAGGCCGGCTTCGCCCCCTTGCCCTGCCGCGCGCCGACGCCTTTAGGCGGTTCAGGCACAGCCTGTTCTTCCATCATCGTATTCCATTCTCCGCACTGGGGGCACCGGCCCAGCCAGCGGCTGGACACGCTGCCGCAGTTAGCGCATACGTATCGGATCTTCGTTTTAGCCATCAGCGTCCTCCTATTCCGATTCGAGAAGTGCTAAAAATTCTTCCGGCCCCGGCAGGGTCTGCAAGAGCTTCCACGGTTCATGATGAGCCAGCTGTTCACAGGAATAATGGCCTGTCGCGACGGATATAGTCTTCGCGCCGATGGCCTTGCCGCACTGGATATCATAGGGCGTGTCGCCGATGACATACATTTCTTCCACCGCGTCGCCCCAGGCGTCCTTAGCCAGCCCATAGGCGTGGCGCGCTAAATCGTCGCGATAGTAAAAATTGCAGGCAAAGCCGGAATGGTCGAAATCAAAATAGGACGACAAGCCGAAAAAATCCAGCTTCATGCGCGCGCCGTGGACGCTGTTTCCCGTAAGAAGCAGCTGCTTAAAGGGCGGCCGGTCGGCAAAAAAAGCCAAAATATCGCGGACGGGCTCAAAGATCACGCTTTCTTCCCGCTTGACTTTAAGCCATTTCATCAGCTTCTTTTCATATTCCCGGCAAAACCAGCTCACTTCTTCATCTGTCGGCATGCGGCCCGTCGCTTTATACAGCAGCTGCTGGCAGATGTAATTGTCCGTCCGGCCGCCGGCAGAAATAGGCGGCACCGCCGCGTCTTCGCCCTGCATGGTATGGAAGACTTCTTCTATAGCGTATAATCCGGCCCTGCCCGTATTCAGCAGCGTGCCGTCTATGTCCCAGTATAACAGCTTCATCGTGTCACCTCATTAAAAATAGGGGCTGGAGCAGCATAGGGGAATCTAACTTCCTCTACCCTGCTCCCAGCCCCTGTTTTACGTTGCGTTAAAAACTACATGCAGCAGACGCGCCTTCCGGCCGACGCCAGATATACCCTATTAGAGGTTCGATACGATGTCTTTCGTATCGCGGGCAATCATGATTTCTTCGTTCGTCGGGATGACGTACATCTTGACAGTAGAATCATCCGTGCTGATCAGCGTATCTTTGCCGCGGACATTGTTCCGTTCGGGATCCAATTTAGCGCCCAGGAATTCCAAGCCCTGGCAGATAGCGGCGCGGTCTTCAATGCCATTTTCGCCTACGCCGGCCGTAAAGGTAATGACGTCGACGCCTTCCATGGCAACAGCCAACGCGCCGATCAATTTACGAACCTGATAGTGGAACATGTCGAGCGCCAGCTGAGCCCGTTCGTTGCCTTGGGACGCTGCGTCGCCGAGATCGCGGAAGTCGCTGGAAACGCCGGAAATGCCGAGAACGCCGGATTTTTTGTTCATGAGAGCGTCCATTTCCTTCGTGGACAAGTTGTGCTTATCCATGACGTTGAGGACGATAGCCGGGTCGATATCGCCGCAGCGCGTGCCCATGAGTACGCCTGCCAGGGGAGTAAAGCCCATCGTCGTGTCGACGCATTTGCCGTATTTGATAGCTGCCAGGGAAGATCCGTTGCCCAAATGGCAGTTGATGATGCGCAGTTTTTCGACAGGTACGCCCATTACTTTCGCAACCTGGCCGGCTACATAGCGATGGCTCGTGCCGTGGAAGCCATAGCGGCGGATGCCGTCTTCTTTGTATAATTCATACGGGAGGCCATACATGAAAGCTTTCGCCGGCATTGTCTGATGGAAGGCCGTATCGAATACGCCGACCTGAGGAACGTTCGGCATAATCGCTTTGCAGGCGTTGATGCCGATAATGTTGGGCGGATTGTGGAGCGGAGCCATAGCGGAGCATTTTTCCAGGGCTTTCATGACTTCGTCCGTAATCAGCGTCGAGCAGGCGAATTCTTCACCGCCGTGAACGACGCGGTGGCCTACGGCATCGATTTCATCCATCGATTTGATGACGCCGCATTCTGCGTCTGTCAAAATATCCAATACGAGCTTAACAGCAACTTGGTGATCCGGAATAGACTGCTGGATTTCTTTTTTCTGGCCATTCCATTTATGGGTCAGCAAAGAATCGGACAAGCCGATTTTTTCGACAACCCCTTTTGCCATGACTTCTTCATTGTCCATGTTTACCAACTGGTATTTCAAGGACGAGCTTCCGCAGTTTACAACCAATACGATCATGCAATTTACCCTCTTTCATTTTCTGTAATTATTTTATTTGGCCAAAAATATACTCGGTCACTTCCTGTCCCATGCCGTCGCCTTGACGGTACATGTACATGACGTGCCAAATTTGACCGTTATCTTCAAAGAAGAGACTCTGTACGACGAGATCGGATACTTGGCCGTTCAGGGGTTCGCGGTACGTATACTCCCCTTTCACGGCCGGTCTTCCGCCGGCTGTCGTCGGAGTGATCTTCGTTTGCAGATCCGAAATATCCGGCGTCTGTTCCAGCATGGCCACGTCGCGCTCGGCTGCCATCTGCGGCGTCATTTCACCGGCAGGCTCCGACATCACGATCAGATTCAGGTGCTTGTCGTTGTTGACATACATCATGGCGCCGCTGCCCTGCCGTCTGACATGGGCTAAATCAAAGGGACTCAGGAGATATACTTCCGAATCGCCGGCCTTCAGCTGGGCGTATCCAAAGCTGTATTCCTCCATCATCGTAGCGCCGCCGCAGCCGGCCAGAAGCATTGCCGCCGCCGTCATCGCCGCAACAGATAAGGTTTTCCATCGTTTCATCATACAACCACCTAATTTTATGCTTTCTCCAGACTACGTTCATTATAGCATATTCCGCTTTTGATAAAAAGGGAAATATGAGGACAATCATGAATTCCTGTCATGCCTTTTATACAAGCATATTAGCCATATTATTCTACTCTATTTTTTATTTCAATCGCCCTTCATCGTAGTATATAATAAACAATACATTAGAAACTCAAACGTCAGATAAAGGAGACTATTATGAACCGCATTGCCGTCATTGCAGAATACAATCCCTTTCACAACGGCCATCACTATATGCTTCGCACCCTGCGCAGCCGTTTCGGCAGCAGCGCGCCGATCGTCGTCGTCATGAGCGGCTCTTTCGTCCAGCGCGGCGAGCCGGCCTTATTCGATAAATGGACCCGGGCGTCCTGGGCATTGGACGGCGGCGCCGACTGCGTTGTCGAGCTGCCGGCCCTCTACGCCTTGTCCAGCGCCGAAGGCTTTGCCGCCGGCGCCGTCCGGCTGGCGGCCCGCCTCGGCTGTACCCATCTGTCCTGCGGCGTAGAAGACGGTACGGCCGACGATTTTCATCGCCTCGCCCAGGCGTCCCTTGCAGTCCTCGACGATTTCCGCCCCGGCCAAACAGGGCTGACCTACGGCCAGTACGTCAGCCAGGCCACGGCCAGTCAGACTACGCCGGAAACGGCGGCGCTCCTCGGCGAGCCGAACGCCCTGCTGGCCCTGGAATACGTCAAGGCGATTCATCGCTACGCGCCGTCTTTCGAATTCGTCCCCATTCTCCGGCAAGGAAAACATGACGGAGCAGACTTAACCGGCCCCTTTGCCAGCGCCTCGGCGATTCGCCGCGAGCTGCAGGCCGGCCGCCTTGAAGATGCCGCGCCGTATCTTCCAGCAAAGGAGCTGGCCGACATAGGCCGTCTCCTTTCTCAGGGCCAATACGCCGACTACAGCCGCTACGGCGACTGCATCCTGTACCGCAGCCGCCTCCTCTCGCCGCAGGAACTCCTCGCCTTGCCGGCCTTTTCGGAGGGCCTGGAAAACCGCTGGCAACGCTGCCTTCTGCAATCGACGTCCTGGCCGGAAGCGCTCGACGCCTTGAAGACGAAGCGCTACGCCTACAGCCGCCTGCGCCGCATGGGAGCCTATACGGCCCTTGCCGTAAGCCGCGCCGATATGGAAAAAGCCTACCTCGAAGGGCCCCAATACGGCCGTGTATTGGCCTTGTCGCCCCTCGGCGCGTCCGTCTTAAAGGAAGCGAAAAAAGAAATCCCCATCATTACGAGGCTGCGGACAGGCCTGAACCGCCTTTCGCCCTTCGGGCAGCGAATGATCCAGTACGATATGCGGAGCACCGATATACAATCCCTGTGCTTCCGCTCGCCGTCCGGCCGCGGCGGCCTGAAAGATTATTACGCCTCGCCTTCCATGAAAAAGTCCATATTTCGCCAGTAATCTTTTTTCTTCCCATGCAGTCCGCATTAATATTTGTATATTCTGCAAAAATTTGCTATGATGTACTATGTTATCATTTTTATTTCATATCCCAAAATCAAATTTTATAATCAGGGGATTGGAAGGGGTTTTGCAGCATGGGGATATCGTTAAATCTAAATATTTATCAAACCTTGGCGGCCGCCATCATCGTATATTACGTCGGCGTGTTTCTGCGCGTCAAGCTGGGCTTTCTCCGCAAGTATTGTATTCCGGCTCCGGTAGTCGGCGGCATCTTATTTGCAATCCTCAACTGCGTCTTGTACACGAACGAAATCTGGACGTATGAGCAGGACACGACGATGCAGAATATCTGCATGATGCTTTTCTTTACGAGCGTCGGCTACACGGCCAGCCTAAGCCTGATCAAGCGAGGCGGCGTCCTCGTATTCAAGATGGCCGTAATCACGACAGTTTTGATTCTCTGCCAAAATATCATCGGCGTAGGATTGACCAGCATCTTCGATTTGAATCCCCTCATGGGGCTTGCGACAGGTTCGATTCCCCTAGTCGGCGGCCACGCTACGTCGGCGGCCTTCGGCCCGGTTCTGGAAAAAATAGGCCTTGAAAACGGTACGACTATTTCCGTCGCCGCAGCTACATTCGGCCTCGTCGCCGGCGGCATCATCGGCGGCCCAGTCGGCGAACGCCTCGTCCATAAATTCGACCTGCACAGCAGCGCCGCTGCAGAACGTCTCGACCCGGCCGCGGCGCAGCCGGAAGTAGAAAAGCTGGAAGCCGCCGCAGCGGATAAAGAAAAAGCCCATGAAGCCATCGAGCAGGAACAAAAATCAGGCCAGACGATTAACAATCACCGCTTCATGAACGCCATGGCCCACCTCTTTTTAGCCATGGGCCTGGGCACGTTAGTCAGCAATTTCTTCGTCAGCGTCGGCCTCGTCTTCCCGGCCTACATCGGCTCTATGCTCGTCGCCGCCGTCATCCGGAATATTGCCGACTTCACCCACGTCTATCCCGTATACCAGCGGGAAAGCGAGGTGCTCGGCAACTTAGGGCTGACCATTTTCCTGACCTGCGTCCTCATGAGCCTGAAATTATGGCAGCTCGGCGCGCTGGCCCTGCCGATGATCGTCCTCCTGCTGACGCAGACCGTATTCATGGCCCTGTTCGCCTATTTCATCGTCTACCGCACCATGGGCAGGAACTATGAAGCGGCCGTCATGTCGTCAGGCGTCTGCGGCTTTGGCCTAGGCGCAACGCCGAACGCCATCGCCAATATGACGGCTATGACGGAGCTCTTCGGTCCGGCGCCGACGGCATTCTTCGTCATCCCCCTCATCGGTTCGCTCATCATCGACCCTGTCAACGCGTCGATTCTCATGATATTCATCAATATTTTGATTTAATATATTACAGCAAACAGGCTGATGCAGCATCAAGGAATGTTCTGCATCAGCCTGTTATTATTTTATATAATTCTTCATCTACAATGCCATATTATCTTAATGGCAGCATGGTATAGGTTAAATCCAGCGCAGGTTCCAATAGCAATATCGTCTCATGGCTTCTCCAACTCATGAAGCATATTGTGCCAGTAGGCTGCCTGTTGTATATCCTGCCGCACGCCTTCGCCATGCTCCAAGGCATGTATATAATTCTTGATTCCCTCCGTATAGCCGCTGGCAGCCGATAAGGCAAACCAATACGCCGCCTGCTGCAAATCCTGAGCGACGCCGCGGCCGTCGCGGTACAGCTGGCCTAAATTATTCTGCGCCGGCCCGTCGCCGGCAAAGGCCGCCTGCTCATATAGGGCTGCCGCCCTCGCCTCGTCCTTTTCGACGCCCTTTCCCATTTCATACAAATATCCTAAATTATTTTGGGCAATAAAATTTCCCTGAGCTGCGCCCTGAGCATACCAATAGGCTGCCTGCTCATAATCGGCCTCGCCGGTATAGCCAAATTGATACATGATGCCGGCGTTGCACTGCCCGTCGGCGTCGCCGCTCCGTCCGGCCTGTTCGTACCAAAACAGGGCCTCCCTATAATCTTGGGGCACGCCGCAGCCGATTTCATATAAATGTCCCAAATTATTGGCCGCCGGCCCATGTCCCTGCAGAGCCGCCTTCTTATACCAGCTGCCGGCCCGTTCGTAGTCCTGGGGCACGCCCAATCCCTGTTCGTATTGATAGGCCAGGTTATACTGTCCTTCGGCCCAGCCGCGGCGGGCCGCCATGCCGTACCAATAGACCGAGCGAGCTAAGTCGTCTTCATCGCCGTCGAAAAAATATACGTCGCCAAGGCGGCACTGCGCTTCCGCATCGCCCTGAAAGGCCTGCTTTTCCAAGGCCAAGAGATTTTCTTCTTTCATATACTACCCCTTCTTTATCATCCTATTGGCATTGTACGGAAGGGATTTTTTATTGTCAAGATAGATCTTCTTCGTTTTTATCTTTTGCTCTATTGACTTTTTGACTTTTATGGGTATAATGATACTTGAGCATATACAAATACTCGCACACCATATTACGTTATGAATCGCCTGTAATATAAGGAGGTCTTATTATGGGAAACGAAAAATACACGCAGAAAGTAATCGACGCGTTTCAGTCAGCCCAGCAAATCGCCGCGCTGCACTATAATCAGGAAATTTCTTCCGTCCACATGCTCATGGGGCTCGTAAAGGAACCGGAAGGTCTTCTCTCCACGATTTTCTCCGAATGCCATACGGATTTGCCTATGCTGCAGGCCCGTTTGGAACAAATGCTGAAAAAGATTCCCTCTGTCAAAGGACAAAGCCAAATGTCCATGTCGACGGAAATGGTCCGGGTCATCGGCAAAGCCCAACAGCTGGCGGAATCCATGCACGACGACTATATCAGCACGGAACATCTCCTCATGGGCATCGTCGAAGAAAGCAGCGACGATATGCAATCCTTGTGCCGCGAATTCGGCCTGACGAAAAACAACATTATGACCGCCGTGAAGGCCAACCGCAAGAGCAACGTCAATACGGACAACCCGGAAGGCAATTATAAGGCCCTGGAAAAATACGGCCGCGATTTGACGGCCGCCGCACGCCAGAATAAGCTGGACCCGGTCATCGGCCGCGACGACGAAATCCGCCGTACTGTCGAAATCTTGTCGCGCCGCCGCAAAAACAACCCTGTCCTCATCGGCGAACCGGGCGTCGGCAAAACGGCTATTGTCGAAGGGCTGGCCCGCCGCATCGTCAGCGGCGACGTACCGGAATCGCTGAAAAATAAGACGCTTTACTCCCTCGACATGGGTTCTCTGATCGCCGGAGCTAAATACCGCGGCGAATTCGAAGAACGACTCAAATCGGTCTTAAACGAAATCGCCAAATCGGACGGCCAGATCCTCCTGTTCATCGATGAAATCCATACGGTCGTAGGAGCCGGCGCGTCTGAAGGCTCCATGGACGCCGGCAACATCTTAAAACCGATGCTGGCCCGCGGCGACCTGCGCTGCATCGGCGCGACGACGCTGAACGAATACCAGAAGTATATCGAAAAGGACGCCGCCCTGGAACGGCGCTTCCAGCCCGTCATGGTCGACCAGCCGAACGTAGAAGACACGATTACCATCCTCCGCGGCCTGAAAGAACGGTATGAAATCCATCACGGCGTCCGCATCCGCGACAAGGCCCTCGTAGCCGCCGCCGTACTGTCGGACCGCTACATTTCCGACCGCTTCCTCCCCGATAAGGCCATCGACTTAGTCGACGAAGCCGCCGCCAAGCTGCGCACGGAAATCGAATCGATGCCGACGCCTATCGACGAACTGCGCCATAAGATCATGCAGCTGGAAATTGAAGAACAATCGCTCACGAAAGAAACGGACGAAGCTTCAAAAGAACGGCTGGCCAAAATCGTCGAAACAAAAGACGAGCTGAAAGAAAAAGAAAGCCAGCTCAAAGCCCAGTGGGATGAAGAAAAGCAGTCTATCCTCCGCACGCAGGCCATCAAAAAGGAAATCGATTCCGTCAGAGGCCAGATGGAACAGGCAGAACACAACTACGATTACGCCAAGGCGTCGGAATTAAAATACGGCAAGCTGCCTGAACTGGAACAAAAGCTGAAGGACCAGGAAGCCTATTTGGCAGAACATCAGGATTCGCAACTCTTAAAAGAAGAAGTTGGCGAAGAAGACATTGCCCAGGTCGTCAGCCGCTGGACAGGCATCCCCGTCACCAAGATGCTCACCGGCGAACGGGAAAAACTGCTCCACCTCGACGAAACCCTTCATAAACGAGTCGTCGGACAGGACGCGGCCGTCCAGGTCGTCAGCGATGCCATCATGCGGGCCCGCGCCGGCATCAAGGACCCGAACCGCCCCATCGGCTCGTTCATCTTCCTCGGCCCGACAGGCGTCGGCAAGACCGAACTTGCCAAAACCCTGGCCGAAGCCCTCTTTGACGACGAACGGAACATCATCCGCATCGATATGTCCGAATACATGGAAAAACACACCGTGTCCCGCCTCATCGGGGCGCCTCCGGGATACGTCGGATACGATGAAGGCGGCCAGCTGACCGAAGCCGTTCGCCGCCGTCCCTACAGCGTCATCCTCCTCGACGAAATCGAAAAGGCCCATCCGGACATCTTCAACGTCCTCCTGCAGATTCTCGACGACGGCCGGCTGACTGACGGCAAGGGCCGGGTCGTCAACTTCAAGAACACCATCATCATCATGACCAGCAACTTAGGCTCTCATGAAATCCTCGAATCGCAGAATTTCGAAGAAGCCGATAAAAAGGTCCGCGACTTGCTGAAACAGTATTTCCGCCCGGAATTTCTCAACCGTGTCGACGACATCGTCGTCTTCAAGGCCCTGCAGAAAGAACAGGTCAAAGATATCGCCTCCATCCTTCTGGAACGTTTGGGCGAACGGCTGGAAAAGCAGGTTAAGATTCACCTTACGTGGAGCGACGAAGCGCTGCAGGCCCTGGGCGATCAGGGATTCAACCCGCAGTTCGGCGCCCGTCCGCTCCGCCGCCTCATTACCCATACGGTAGAAACGGCGCTGAGCCACGACATCATCGCCGGTACGGTACGCGAAGGCGATACCGTCGCTATCGGCTTCGACGGCAGTGAATTTACCTTCACGCCTATGCGCCGCCACGAAGACAACTAACTAAGACTAGGACAAGAAAGGCCACAGCATCCTAACTGATGCTGTGGCCTTTTGCTGTATACGCATTGTCTTTTTTCCCTATGGGGCTATAATAAAAGTATATGTTGACGAGGAGGAATGATTATGAATCGAAGCACTATTGCCTGCTGTCTCCTGGCCTTGGCCGCCCTGCTCTCCCTGAGCGGCTGCGGCCAGACGGCGGAATCTGCAGCGGCAAAGCCGGCAGCGCAGCCAGCTCCCGCATCGCAGCAGCGCGCCGCCGACATCAGCGCCGATGACGCCCTGTCCATCGCCTTGGATCATGCCGGCGTTTCTGCGAATCAGGCGTACAATGTAAAAATAGACCGCGACAGGGACGCCGCCATTCCCGTATACGACGTGGAATTTGAAACGGATTACGGCGACTACGATTTTGAAATCGACATGCACAGCGGAGACATCGTCGGCTCCGATTACGAAGTCAAGGACGAATGGGCCCGCCGTCAGGACAGGCATCCCGTTTCCATGGACGAAGCGAAAGACATCGTCTTATCCAAGGTGCCCGGCGCTTCGCCGCAGGACGTGCAGATCTGGCGCGAGTCCGACGACGGTGCGCCGCGCTATGAAGGACGGCTTTTCACCGGCACGATGTATTACGAATTTGAAATCGACCCGGACACGGGCATTATACTGGATTGGAATGCCGATAAGAGAAAATAGGCCGGCACACAAAAACAGCGTCTCCGCTCCTTTCGCCGAGACGCTGTTTTACTATGCAAATGAAATTACAGGCGATGAAGATGCTTTAAGGACAAATCCAAAATCGGCGCAGAATGGGTCAAGGCTCCGCTGGAAATATAATCTACTCCTACATCCTTCAGCTTGCTGATGTTTTCTTCTGTTACGTTGCCCGAGCATTCCGTTTCCGCCCGGCCGTCGATGATAGCCACAGCTTCCTTCATCATATCGTGCGTCATGTTGTCGAACATGATAATATCGGCGCCGGCTTCGACGGCTTCGCGCACCATGTCGAGGGTTTCCGTTTCCACTTCTATCTTGCGGACGAAGGGTGCGTAGGCCTTGGCCATGGCGACGGCTTTCGCCACCGAACCGGCCGCGCCGATGTGATTGTCCTTCAGCAAAATGCCGTCGGACAAATTGTAGCGGTGGTTGCAGCCGCCGCCGACGGTAACGGCGTATTTTTCCAAAAGCCGCATATTCGGCGTCGTCTTGCGCGTGTCGAGGAGCTTAATACCGCTTCCTTCCAGCAGCTTGACGACCCGGTTTGTGTACGTAGCCACGCCGCTCAGGCGCTGCAGGTAGTTGAGCGCCACCCGTTCGCCCGACAGCAGCGCCCGGATATCGCCGCGGATGACGGCCAGCTTCTGCCCCTTGGACACCCTATCGCCGTCTTTGACATAAAAGGTAAAGTCCGTCTCTTCATCCAGCAGCGTAAACACTCTGGCAAAGACCGGCAAGCCAGCGATGACGCCGTCGGCCTTGCTGAGCAGCTCTACTTCGCCCAGGCAGGCTTCGGGCATGACGGCGTTCGTCGACACGTCCTCACTGCTGATATCTTCCTGCAGGGCCATCATCAATATCGGATCTACATGCAGCTTCATCGTAATCGAATTCAGTTCGTTCATTGTGCGCTCCGCTCCCGTTCCATTTCTTGTAATACTTCGGCCTTATACTGCGCCGCCAGCGTACGTTCTTCCTTTTTCAGCGCCTGAACAGCCCGTTCGCCGAGCCATTCAAATTCTCCCTCTGGACGCGCCGCCGGACGCCGTATCTGCTGGCTGACCTGCCCGGCCGCCCGTTCGGCAAAGACCAGGCTTTCCAGCAGTGAGTTGCTGGCCAGGCGGTTTTTACCATGCACGCCGTTGCAGCTCGTTTCACCAACGGCGTATAATCCGTCCATCGTCGTCTTGCTGAAAGAGTCGACGTGGATGCCGCCCATGAAGTAATGCTGGGCCGGTACGACGGGAATCCAGTCCTTCGTTACGTCGAAGCCCTCTTCCAGGCATTTCTGATAGATATTGGGGAAATGGCGGAAAATCGTGTCTTTTCCGAGGACCGTCATGTCCAGCCATACGTAGGGCATGCCGTCTTTGGCCATTTGCTTGCGGATTTCCGCCGTCATCACGTCGCGGGGCAGCACCTCGCTGGCAAACCGCCGGCCGTCCTTGCCGTACAGCCTGGCCCCCTCGCCGCGGACAGATTCGGAAATCAAAAAGCTTCGGCCGGGATGAGTCGTATACAGCGACGTCGGGTGAATCTGCACGTAGTCGATATGCTCCAGAGCGATGCCGTGCCGGCGGGCAATGGCAATGGCGTCGCCCGTCAGGTGGGGAAAATTCGTAGACCTTTCGTACAATCCGCCTACGCCGCCGCTGGCTAATATCGTCTTGGCAGCTTCAATGGCCATGTATCCGCCTGCTTCATCCCGGGCGATAATGCCGAGACACCGGTTATCCTTGGCTACCAAATCGATCATCGTCGTATATTCCAGAATCGTCACATTCGGCAGGCCGCGCACGGCGGCCAGCAGCTTGCTGGTAATTTCTTTCCCCGTCACGTCTTCATGGTAAAGAATCCGCGCTTTGGAATGACATCCTTCCCGCGTGTAATCCAGCTGCCCGTCCTTCATGGCGAAATCCACGCCCCAGCGGATAAGCTGGTCGATGACGCTGCGCGAGGAACGAATCATGATGTCGACAGACTCGCGCCGGTTTTCATAATGGCCGGCTTTCAGCGTATCTTCCATGAAGCTGTCATAATCGTCTTCGTCGCGCAGCACGCAGATGCCGCCCTGAGCCAAATAGGAATCGCTGTTTTCTGTCTGGTCTTTCGTAATCATCAGCACCTGCTTGTCCGTCGGCAGGTGGAGCGCCGCAAAGAGCCCGCTGGCGCCGGTCCCTACGATCAGCACGTCCGTATTTATTATCTTCATACCTATTCCCTCTTTATCAAATCGCCTTATTCAGCTAATTCCAGCATACGGTCCAGCGAACGAAGCGCTTTTTCCCGCACTTCGTCGGACACGGTAATTTCTCCCGTCCCGTCGCGCAGGCACTGCAGTACCTTTTCCAGCGTCACTTTCTTCATATCTTCGCAGACCCGGCCTTCCATGACGGAATAAAACGTCTTTTCCGGATACCGCTTCGTCAATTCGTACATAACGCCGTCCTCGGTCCCGATAATGAATTCGTCGGCTCCGGCTTTTCCGGCATACTCGATAATGCCGGCCGTACTGCCGATGTAATCAGCTAAGGCCAAAACTTCTTCCGGGCATTCGGGATGAACCAAAAACAGGGCCTTGGGATGCTGTTCCTTGCAGGCCCGTACGACGTCCGGGCGGACGCCGTTGTGCCGGGGACAGTAGCCGTCATTGCACAGGATATGCTTTTCCGGAACCTGCGTGCTCACGTAATGCCCCAGGTTTTTATCGGGAATAAAGAATATATTGCGCTGCGGCAGCTTTTTGACGATGTGCACCGCATTGGACGACGTAACGCACACGTCGCTGTGCGTCTTAATCTCCGCCGTGGAGTTCACGTAGCATACGACAGCCAGGTCGTCGTACTGCCGGCGCATGTCTTCTACGGCCTTCGCCGTGACCATGTGCGCCATAGGGCAATCGGCCGTGCTGTCCGGCATGAGGACCCGTTTCTGCGGATTGAGGATTTTTGCGCTTTCTCCCATGAAACGTACGCCGGCGAACACGATCGTCTGGGCGTCAGTCTCTTTTGCCTTCTTGCTCAAGTAAAAAGAATCGCCGACGTAATCGGCGACGCGCTGTACGTCGTCGGGCACGTAGTAGTGAGCCAATATGACGGCGCGTCGCTCCTCTTTCAGCCGGGCAATTTCCTTTTCAATCAATTCCATTGCAATCCCCTTTCTCTTCATCGTTTACCTGCTATTATAGCATCAAGCATTTACAGCTGACAAGACAATGAATGATATTTCTTTTGCCGTAAAACAGAAGGCATATTCAGCATAGTTTTATGACATTTTGATATGTTAACCATAGGCATCTCTTGCCCGATAGCTTCGGAGGTCGCATTTTTACGTATATTTTACGATAATAGAAAATACTTATAGTATCTCCGTCCTTATTTCCATTTGGAAAACTGCGTTTACAAGGCGGAAAAAACAGTATATAATGAGCTGTACTAAACTAACGGGTGGAAATTCATGGCTAATACATTAGGAAAACATTTACTGATAGACTTTTACAACTGCAAGGCAGAACTGACGACGAACGACGAACTGCAGAATCTGGTAAAAAAGGCCTTCGAGCCTGTCGGCGCGCCCATCGAGGGCATCACGCTGTACCATGACGACGCGGAGGAGCTCGTCTGTATCGGCGTGTCGAAAAACGCCCATCTCTGCATCCACATTTATCCCCAGCTGGCTTACGTCGCCGTCGACATTTACAGCTTCAACAACGACCTCAACGCCAGCCACGTCATGAGCACGCTGAAGGTCATCTTAGGCTCCGACCGCATCAAAGCTACGAGCATCCGCCGCGGCGACTTCGGCTCGCTCCGCGACATGCGGCCTGCCCGCAAATCGAAGATTACGACGGTCCGCCGCATGAAGAATACGGGCTCTCGCATCAAAAAAACGAGCGCCAGGATGTTTAATATCCTGCGCCATCCGCAAAAAATGCGCCGTTCCCGGCGCATAAAAAAGAAGTAATATAGTATTGAAGAAAGGTTTTGTCCGTCATGTACATGGTATCGCTGAAACAGGCCGCCGGCATCGGGATGGAGGAAATGAATTCCCTCGACACGATTACGGCGGAGCTGCTCAAATTCATACAACTGAAGAACCAACGGCTGTATATGCACTCCCTCCAGGTTGCCAACTACAGCGTCAGCATCGCCGCCAAGCTGGCTCTTCCCAAAAGTGAAATTGAGCAGATCAAGCACGCGGCCCTTCTGCACGACGTCGGCCTTCTCTTCGTTTCCAATACGCTGCTGGCAAAAATCCCCTATCTCAACCGCCGGGAAAACGCCCAGTACAAGCGCCACGCCGCGGCGGGCGGCAACATGCTGGAAAACATTCCCTGCTGTCAGGATATCGTGCCGTATATCCGCTATCACCACGAACGGTGGGACGGCTCGGGATTTCCCAAGCACCTGCGCGGGGCCAATATTCCCTTCGGCGCCCGCATCATCGCCGTCGCAGACTACTACGACCGCATCATCAACCCGTCGACAGAGCTCTGGGCCAAGACGAAGCAACAGGCCGTCCGCGAAATGTTCAGCGCTTCAGGCATCCTCTTCGACCCGGAAGTCGTCAAGGCATTTATCGAAACGTTAGGTCAATTATAAGGCGCCGCTGGCAACGACGAATCCCGTCACGCTAGCAGCGCCTTTTTTGTGCAGCGCGTAAGCGCAGGCTTCCATCGTCGTCCCCGTCGTATAAATGTCGTCGACCAACAGAATATGCTTTCCCCGTACCTCAAACGAGCCTTTGACTTCAAAGGCTCGTTTTACGTTGTCAGCGCGGTCCGCCTTGTCCAGATGCCACTGGGCCTGGGTTGAGCGGACGCGCTGCAGGCCGTCTTTCCATGGCCAGCGCCGTTCCGCCCAGGAGCGGAACAATACTTCCGACTGGTTGAACCCCCGCTTGCGCTCTTTTTCCGGAGCCAGGGGCACCGGCACGACGCAGTCGATATGCCCCAGCCGCTCCGGCCAGGGAAACTGCGTCAGCAGTTCCTCCGCAGCCCGTCCGTAGCACACGGCTCCGTCATATTTAAGCCGCTGCAGCATCGTCCGGACAGGCCCGCGGTAATCGCACAGGCAGTAACAGGCGGCCAGGCGGCTTTCCCGTTTCCGCGCGAGCCGGCGCGGACGCCAGACTGCCCCAAAACAGGAAGAACACCACTGGCCATGACGGCTTACAGCAGCGCCGCAGCCAGGACAGCGCGGCGGATACAACAGGTTCAGCAGCCATTCCTTCAGCATATTTCTTCCTCCCTCAGCCGCTGAGCCAGCAAGGTAAAGCGCCGGCTCGTCCGCACGTTTTGAACGGCCGTGCGCAGGGCCGCTTTCGTACCGACAAGGATGACCTTGCCCTTGGCCCTCGTAACCGCCGTATACAGCAGGTTCCGCTGCAGCATGATGCCATGGCTGTTGACGAGCGTCATGATAACCGTATGGTACTCGCTCCCCTGGCTCTTATGAACCGTTATGGCATAGGCCAGGGTAATTTCATCGATTTCCTGCCCTTCGTACTTGACGTCCTGCTCCGGATAGCGCACGTACACGATGTCGTTCTGCACGGCAAAAATCTCGCCGATATCGCCGTTAAATACGCCCTTGTCATAGTTGTTCTGCTTCTGCATGACCTTATCGCCTGTACGGAAGGTCATCTTTCCCGCCTTATGCTCGCCTTTTCCTTTTTGGGGTCCGTTGACGGCGGACTGTATGACGGCGTTTAAGTTGTCGACGCCGCAGGGATTTTTATACATAGGCGACAGCACCTGCACGGCGAACTTGTCGCCGGCCTCCGCCGTTTCTGCCGCGTACAGCCGGCAGATCACGTCCGCGCCCTGTTCTTCCCGTTCAATTTCCACGAATCGGAATTCCTCGTCTTCATTGACTACGGGCAGGCGGCCGCCGTTGATGAGATGGGCGTTCGTCACGATGCGTCCCCCTTCTTTCTGGCGGAAAATCGTCTGCAGCCGCACGACGGGGAGTATTTCGGACTGAATAATATCGTGAAGGACGGCGCCGGCTCCGACCGACGGCAGCTGATCTGCGTCGCCGACGAGGATGCACCGGCAGTGCGGGCTCAGTGCCTGCAGCAAGTGATACAGCATTTCCATATCCAGCATGGAAACTTCGTCGACGATGACCAAATCGGCGGGCAGCTGCTTCGTTTCGTTGTATTCGAAAACCTGCCGGCCGCCGGCAAAGCCTTCCGGCACGAGAAGGCGGTGAATCGTCTTAGCCTTGCGCTCCGTCGTTTCGGCCAGGCGCTTCGCCGCCCGCCCCGTAGGCGCGCACAAGACGATGCGCAGCCCTTCCTGCTCGGCCAGGCGGATAATCGCCTGCACGACCGTTGTCTTGCCGGTCCCCGGGCCGCCGGTAATGACCAGCATCCCCGACTGCAGGGATTGGGATACGGCTTCGCGCTGCCCCTCGGCCAGCTGGAACTGACACGACTCCTGCCAGCGGTCTAAAAACAATTCCACATGCCTTCGCGGCTTAGGCGGCGTATACGCGGCCATTTCCCGGATCCGCTCGGCAACGCCCCGTTCTTCTTCATAGGCCTGCAGCGTATACACATAGGTCTCTCCGCCGTAATCATCGGCACAAAGCTGCCCCATGGCGAGCGCTTCAGTCAGCACATCCCGCAGCATCAGCTGTTCCGCCCGCAAGATGAGGGACGCCCGGTAGACGAGCTCCCTATCAGGAATACATACGTGGCCGTTCTGCGTCATGTCCTGCAGGACATACGTCAAGCCCGCCGCCAGCCGCTCCGGCGACTGCGGGTCCATGCCGTACGCCAAGGCAATCTGGTCGGCCGTTTTAAAGCCGATGCCGTCTATTTCGGCAATCATGCGGTACGGCTCCTCTGTCAGCACATACAGGGCTTCTTCGCCGTATTTCTGCACGAGCCGCGCCGCATAGCGCCCCGACACGCCGTGGGTCTCCAAATCCAAGGCCAGGTCGTTGACCTGCTTTTCTTCATAAAACGATTCCGTAATGACGGCCAGCTTTTTCGCGCCGATGCCTTCGATTTCCAGCAGGCGTTTTGGTTCCTTTTCCAGGACGGCCATCGTCTGGCTGCCGAAGGCCGATACGATACGGCGAGCCAGAGACGGCCCGATGCCCTTGACGGCGCCCGACGCCAAAAACCGCTCGATGCCGTCGGCCGTATCGGGAATGAGGCGCTTCCACGCCAACGCCGCCATTTGGCGGCCATACTTTTTATGCTGGGTCCACCGGCCCATGATTTCTATGCGGTCTCCAACCAGCGGCTTCGGGCCGTTTCCCGTAACCGTCAGCAGGGACTCGTCGTCTTCGCGCCGAATGCGGAAGACTATATAATCCGAATCGGGGGCCTCAAACAAAACGCGTTCTACCGCCCCCTGCACCGTTTCCATATCTGCCATATTTATAACTTCATATACTCCCGTTCATAGTTTTTGCTTTCGTCCATAATGCATTGATAGATCTTCTGCAAGTACGGAGCCAATTCCTTATACTGCGCCATAGCGGCAATCTTGTCGAGGACCTGCCGCTCCCGCCGCGGGTCGAATATTTCCATATGATTTTCTTTTTTATATGCGGCTACCTTCGCCACTACCTGCATGCGCTGCTCCAGCAAATTCGTCAGCTCTTTGTCCAGCCTGTCAATTTCCTTCCGGCATTCTTCCAAATTCATAGGTGTCTCCTTCTACGAAAATAAGATGGTACATATGTACTTATTATACGATATATGTCATACCCTGGCTAGGCAGAAATAGGCAGGAAAAAACCTGAAGCAGCGCAGTGCCGCCTCAGGCAGGTAACATACGTTATGACGCATCTCTATTCATTTCCGGCTAACGTCAGCAGCAGCTGAAACCTCTGATCTGTCCGCTGCTGAATTGCCGCAATCGCTTCGTCGCTGAGTGCCTTGAACTTGCCGATGGCTTCGACAAAGTCGGCTACGGGCAGGGGATTGGCCGGCTTGACGTTTACGGTCAGCTTGCCTTCGGCCATTTCCCACAGAGGAAACAGATTGGACTCTACAGCCCGGCGAGCCATCGTAATACTCATGTGGCTACCATAGCCCCAGCCCGTCGGGCAGGGCGAGAAAACATGCAGGTACGCGAAGCCCTTCTTGCTGGCCGCCAACCCCTTCTGGATTTTTTCCACCATGTCCTTCATATGGGACGGCGAGGCCGTAGCACAGTATTCGATCTGATGCATAGCCATGATGAGGGGCACATACTTCTGCTGCTGTTCCTTGCCGCTGATTTTGCTGCCCAGAGGCGTCGTCGACGTGCGGGACCCCAGCGTCGTCGTCGAGCTGCGCTGATACCCCGTGTTCATATAGCCTTCGTTGTCGTAGCAGATATACAGCATCTTTTCGCCGCGCTCTGCCGCGGCCGACAAGCTCTGAAAGCCGCAGTCAGCTGTCGCGCCGTCTCCTGCGACGGCGACGATGTTGACATCACTTCGTCCCTTCCGTTCGTACATGCGCGACAAGCCGCTTAAAAAGGCCGCCGTGTTGTCCAGAAGGGTAATGTGAACCGGCGTTTTCTGCCCGTTGGCATAGTTCCAGCCGACGACGCCGGCGCCGGCCAAGCATCCCGGCGGAATCGCCACAATAGTATTCTTTCCGGCGACCTGCATGACCCGCCGCAGGATCAATTCGCCGCCGCAGCCCTGACAGGCCGACATGCCCGGCGTAATCTGATCGGGCGCGTCCTTCAGCAATGATACGTAGTTCATACGATTCCCTCCTCAATCCTTCAGCAGCCACTTGACGGGCCGTTCGCCTTTTTCATCTTTATGGGTTTCTAATTCATCTATAAGTCCTGAAATCTCCGTCAATGAAATATCAGCGCCGCCTAAGCCGCCGATAGCCGAAAAATGACAGTACGACGCCCCCTGGTCGGCAAGGGCCGCCTTGACTTCCACATGCATCGGCCCCTGGCTCCAGCCGAAGGATACGCTTCGGTCGAGGACACAGAAGGCCTTCTTGCCCAGAAGAGCCTTGGCAATGCGGTTTCCCGGGAAGGGCCGCGTGAAGCGCAGGCGGATGAGGCCGGCTTTGACGCCCTTTTCACGGGCTATGTCAACGGCGTCCTTCGCTGTGCCGCTCATGCCGGCAATGGTAATCAAAACGACGTCGGCGTCGTCGAGGCGGTATTCTTCAATCGCGCCGCCGTAAGACCGGCTGAAGGCGGCGGCGAATTTCGCGTCTACCTCTTCCAGTACGGCTAGGGCCCGTTCCATTGCGTCCAAATGGCTCTTTCTGTATTTCATCAGCAGCGGGCCCGCCGTCAGCGGGTCCAGAGCCAGAGGCTTATCGGGATTTAAAATAGGATTCCAATCTGCGCTGTAATGAGGCAGGAATGCATCGACGTCTTCCTGATCAGGCAATTCCGCACCCTCCGTCAGATGGGAGCTGTAAAAGCCGTCGTAGCACACGTTGATAGGCAATAAGACCCGCGGATCTTCGGCCAGCATGTAGCCCTGAATGATCATGTCGATGATTTCCTGATTGCTCTCGCAGAATACCTGCATCCAGCCGGCTTCACGGACGGACATGGCGTCCTGCTGGCCGCTCCACACCGTTTCAGGCGACGTCATTTCCCGCGTTGCCAAGGCCATGACCATGGGCAGGCGCAACGTAGCCTGCCGCATATAGGGCTCGAACATCAGGGCCAGCCCTTGGGCGCTCGTCGCCGTAAAGACCCGTCCTCCTCCGGCAGACGCACCCTGGACGGCGCTCATGGCCGAATGCTCGCTCTCTACCTGAATCATTTCCGAGTCCAGCCGGCCGTCGTATATCATATCAGCTAAATGTTCTACGACCTTGGACTGCGGCGTAATCGGGTAAGCCGCTACCAAATCGGGACGGCACAAGGCCGCCGCTTCCGCCGCCGCGTCGTTCCCCGTCAATACTACCTTTCTGCTCATCGTCTAGCAGCCTCCTTCCGGTACCATCGCAATCGCCCCGCGCGGGCATTCCTGGGCGCAGATGCCGCAGCCCTTGCAGTAGTCATAGGTAATTTCGTACGTATTATCTTCACGGCCGACGATGGCGTTCACCGGACAGTACGTCAGGCACATGCCGCATTCCACGCATTGTTCCTTGTCCATGACCGGGCGGAATACGCGCCACGACGCCGTATCCAAAATGTACATCCCCGTATCGCCGACTGGCGTAATATACTGGCGTTCGCTCATAGTTTCTCCCCCTTACTTGTATTCCGCAGCGCTGTCGTAAGCCCGGACAGCTGCTTCCTTATTCTCTGCGCCAAAGGTATGCTCAATCTTATCCAACAGCGTATCCTTATCCACCAAGCCTGTCGCCTTGGCAAAAGCGCCGAGTATGGCCGTATTCGGCATGTTGCGGCCTAACAGGCCTTCCGAAATTCCCGCGGCGTCGACGAGCCATACGCTGCCGGCCTGAGGCGGAAGGGGCAGCTCTTCCCGTGTTTTAGTCGTATTGAGAATCACCATACCGCCTGCTTTCAAGCCGTCGAAGGTCTCCGGCGCCGACACGAGGGAATCGTCAAATATAATCAAGATATCCGGCTCATAGACCTGCATACGGCGGCGAATCGGACTGTGAGACAAGCGCAGATACCCAAATACAGGCGATCCCTTCCGTTCTACGCCGAAAAAGGGAATAGCCTGTCCGTACAGCCCTTCGGCTACGGCCGCTTCCACGACGAGCTGCGACGCTTTGACCACGCCCTGGCCGCCGCGGCCCTGCAAACGAATTTCCTTCATAATTTCATCTCCTCGCTTGTTCATATAAAGATACTTTAGTTTCTTTATATGAACTTTATATTTCTATGTTAGAATGTTTAAATCAATATGTCAATGAAAAATATGATGCATGAGAAAGCGATATTTTCCGCCTCTTTATGATGTGCCCGCGTCATATCTATAGGTCTCTTACGGTGAGTATGCTATAATAAAAATGATTTATACATTGTACACAAAAAACTAACCCCGCAAAGGATACTGTATATGAAAGAAGACGCCTCGAATAAAGAAAAATATATACTCACCTCTGTAGACAATACGCTGTCTCTCCTAAATCTCTTCTTCGACTATGAAGAACTCAGCGTAAACGACGCGGCCAAGCTGTTGGGCCTCAGCCGCAGCACAGTGTTCCGTTTCATGGTCACCTTGGAAAACCGCGGCTTTTTATCGAAGACCGACCACGCCACCTATCGTCTGGGCCTCAACATGTTTTCCCTAGGCATGCTGGCCTATAACCGCATGGAGCTGGCCGCCCTCATCCACCCCTACCTGCAGGACATCGCCCGGCAGACGGGAGAAACGAGCCATTTAGGCATCGTCGACGACGGCATTCACATCATGTTCATCGACCGCGCCTTAGGCACGTCGCAGCTGAAAATGGAAACGGCCCTGGGCTATCGTCAGCTCGCTCACCACACGGCATCGGGCAAGGCGATTTTAGGATTTCAGTCCGACCAGGTCATACGAGAATATATAAAAAGAGTCAGCTTCCAAAAGCTGACCCCTGCGTCTCTCGGCGATGCCGGCGAGCTCCTCCACCTTCTCGACCAGGTAAAAAGAGAGGGCTACGCCTGCGACAACGAAGAAAGCGAACTCGGCCTGACCTGTTTTGCCGTCCCTATCGTCGACGCAACAGGACGAGCTGTCGCCTCCATCAGCATTTCCGGTCCGACGACGCGCATGAAAACGCATAAAAAATCGCATATTGTCCTGTTGAAACATACGGTTGACGAATTGTCCAGGACATTGCGTTAAATGCCTGCTCCAGCGTATTTTATTTTCAAATTTGGTATAAACCCTGATGAAACCTTTAATTGTCAACAAGAAAAACATTCGCTATAATATACAGGTAAGTTTTTTTTTACTATAGTAATACTATAAAAAAGGTTGTGATTGAATGAAAGAAGAACAACAACAGCTGCGCCGTAGCTTAAAAGCCCGCCATCTGAATATGATCGCCATCGGCGGCGCTATCGGCACAGGCCTGTTTGTCGCCGGCGGCGAGACCGTCAGCACAGCCGGTCCGGGCGGTGCCCTCGTTGCCTATTCCCTCATCGGCGTCATGGTATATTTCCTTATGACCAGCTTAGGGGAAATGGCAGCGTACCTGCCGGTCAGCGGCTCCTTTGAAACGTATGCCAACCGCTACGTCGATAAATCCTTAGGATTTGCCTTGGGTTGGAACTATTGGTTCAACTGGGCTATTACCGTCGCAGCCGAACTGGTTGCCGGCGCCCTGATTATGAAATACTGGTTTCCCGATGTCCCGGCAGCTGTATGGAGCGGCATTTTCCTGATTATCTTATTTGTCCTTAATTATCTTTCGACCCGCTCGTACGGTGAAAGCGAATTTATCTTTGCTGGTATCAAAGTTCTGACAGTATTAATTTTCCTCTGCGCCGGCGCCTTCCTCATTCTGGGACTCGGGCCCGAGCCGTCGCCGGGATTCGTAAACTGGACGGTCGGCGATGCGCCCTTCGTCGGCGGATTTACCGCCATGCTGAGCATCTTCATGGTTGCCGGCTTCTCCTTCCAGGGAACGGAAATGATCGGTATCGCTGCCGGCGAAAGTGAAAATCCGGAAAAAAACGTTCCCCGTGCCGTTCACTCTATTTTCTGGCGTATTTTGTTATTCTATTTAGGAGCCTTCGTCGTCATTGGGTTCCTCATTCCCTATACGGACCCGAATCTTCTCAATTCGAGCGTAGAAAATATTTCTATCAGCCCCTTTACGCTGGTATTTGAACGCTTCGGCCTGGCTGCCGCCGCCTCGATTATGAACGCTGTTATTTTAACAGCCGTATTATCTGCCGGCAACTCCGGCCTGTACGTCTCGACGCGTATGCTCTACGCCATGGCCCAGACCGGCCAGGCACCAAAATGTTTCCTCAAGCTGAATAAGCGCGGCGTTCCGTCGTATGCGCTGTTCGCAACGGTTATCTTTGGCCTGGCAGCCTTCCTTACGTCGCTCATCGGCGAAGGCAAGGCCTACGACTGGCTCGTCAACATCAGCGGCATGGCCGGCTTTATTACCTGGATCGGCATCGCTATTTGCCATTACCGCTTCCGCCGCGCCTACGTGGCCCAAGGCAAGGATTTAAAGGAATTGCCCTACAGAGCAACCTTCTTCCCCTTCGGCCCCCTGCTGGCCCTGCTCATGTGCATCATCGTTACGGCCGGTCAGAACTACTCCGCCTTTACGGGAGCAGAAATTGACTGGTACGGCGCCAGTGTCGCCTACATCGGCATTCCCGTCTTCCTCGCCGTATACCTGTATCACAAGGTAAAACACCATACGAATATTATTCCGCTGGACGAAGTAGACTTGTCCCGCCATAAATAAGACAAACAAAAAAAGGCACGCGAACGTTATATATGATTCGCGTGCCTTCTTTTTTTTCCTACAGCATCTGTCCGGCATGTACATCGCCCCCTGCATGAGCTGCAGCCATCTTAGCTCTCTTCTCCGCGTTGTGCTTGCCGAACCAGTGGATGCGGCATTCGCGGCTGCAGAAAATCCGCCGCCGGTCCAGCGGGTCCGTAACAAGGACATGCTTTCCGCATTCCCGACAGGAAAACTTGCGGTACACCGTGACGGCCTTTACTTTCTTCGAATGTTTCCAGTACAGCTTTTCGCAATGCTGGGAGCAAAACTTCATCCTGCCGTCCGAATGATCTCGTACTCTGACGATGGTACCGCATTTCAGACAGCGGAATTCACGAATTACCGGAGCCGTAGCCGGAGCGGCGGCCCGGATATCGTTGACGCCATGACGGTTGGCATACCGCCGGCATTCGGCGCTGCAGTACTTCTGAATAGATCGCCGCGGCGTAAATTCTTTCCCGCAAATTACACAATTCATCGCTTCACTCCCTCGCTCTCTCGTCATACGCCGTCGGCGACATGCCGCATCGTCAACTACCAGCGTACGTTTTAATATATTTATAATTTACATTAATGATTTCATAATATTTTTTAATATATAACTACATTATATAGAGAGTGCCCGGAAAAATCAATTGGTTTTGATAAAATAAATACAAATTCTTCAAAAGGTTAATTGTAAAATGAATTTGAACAGGTAATCAAAAAACAAAAATCCATAGTGAAGCTTCATGTTAAAATGGTTTTGCGAGAAATCATCAACAAAGGAGCAATCACTATGGATCACATCCATTCTA
>NZ_NQXW01000017.1:0-53388 GCF_002287425.1 Megasphaera sp. ASD88
TTCATCCGCACACGACGTTCAAAGCACAGGTATACGTATTGACGAAGGATGAAGGCGGCCGTCATACGCCGTTCTTCAACGGCTACCGTCCGCAGTTCTACTTCCGCACGACGGACGTAACGGGCGTCATCAAATTGCCGGAAGGCACGGAAATGTGCATGCCTGGCGATAACGTAAAGATGGACGTAGAACTCATTACGCCGATCGCTATTGAACCGGGCCTCCGCTTCGCTATCCGCGAAGGCGGCCGTACAGTAGGCGCTGGCGTCGTATCCGAAATCGAAGCGTAATTCGCTGTAAGGTTACGAGCTGAATTAAGATATAGAAAGAGTTGCAAGCATTCTGATAGTTCCCATAGGTACATTTTTTGAATCGGGTGAATTGTCGGGCACAGAAGCGGACGGCAGAAGCCGTCCGCTTCTGTGTTTTTATGCCAATAACCGCATGATTGCTTCTTTTTCTGTAATTGTTTGGTGGGTGAGTTTTGCAAGCGGGTGCAGTTTATGTACGGCGGAAAACTGGAGAAGATCCGCTTTAAATACATCGGCTCATCCATCGAGGCTGTGCTGAACAGGTTGCCCACGGTGGAAATTATCTCGCAGGATGAAGGTGGTTGGATTGTGGAGGCAGAGGTGTTTGGGAAGGGGGGTGATATGTGGCTGAGAGGTCAAGGTAAATTAATTGTTCTTCAATGACGCGTGAAATCTGTTGTACCAATAGAAACCAATTGGGAATATAATTTATGGAGGCAGATTATGGGGGAATATGTAAAAGACAAAAAGGACATGAAATTTCAGAGCCAAGATGCTCTTAAAAGAGTTCAGTCAGTAATCGATGATGCAGATAAAGCATTAAACGACAAATCCAGAAAGATGAAAGATTCTCCTATTGGAGAAGCACTTGCAGGAGCAGTTGGTGTTGGTGTTGGAGCTGGTATCGGTTTTGCAGGATTGTATCTTGGTGGTACTGTAGCTGGGTTAAGCGCCGCAGGGATAACAAGTGGATTAGCTGCAGCTGGTGCGTTAATTGGTGGCGGAATGGTAGCCGGTATAGCGGTGTTAGCAGCTCCTGCCGTTGTTCTTGGTGGAGCTGGAGTGGGCATAGCATCCCATGTTAAGAATAAAAGATTGAGAGAAGCTAAAGAGCTGATTTACAAAAATGCTATTGCAAAACAGACAGCTATCTTAAAAGCTCTTAAAGATGAACGAGATGCTGATAAGGAGAGAATCGACTATTTGAATAGTTTGAATATTCTTTTGCAGGCTGCAATTAACGACTTGAAGCATGATTTAGGTATCACATAACAAGGGGGACATTATGAGTAGATTCAAATATTCCAGCGATGAGTTGGATATGAATAAGGTACTCAAGATGAATCAAGATGTATCCCAATCTATGTTGACTGACCAACAGATATCTCAGACAAGAAATAATGCTGATATCAACATTGAAGCATCTTTGACATTGTTGCGCTCTTTGGGCAAAGAGAGAGAAATTTTAAATCTTTCTGCGGATATTGCGTCTAAAGGAAGGGATAGGCATTTAGAGCATCGTCCGGTTTTGGAATCTTGGGAAGAAATTGTCGATCAAGCCAATCTCCACGAACCGACCGAAGTGGTTTTGGAAGATATTATGACCGAAGATGAGATTCAAAGTGCTTTTGCAGAGCTTGACTCTATAGAAGAACAGTTTTCTAAAAAAACAGGAATTATAAATAAAACTGACTTGTCATTCCTTGCGATTGCAACGGCCTTGCAAGTGGTAAAATCTCTTGTTTTCCCATATGTTGCAGATAAATTTGACTACGGAAAAAGTTTTGACCCATCAGAAAGATTGGATCATAATGATAGATCCATCGAAAAGGCTCATAAGGAAGCGAACGACAAGTTTCGTGACAAACGTATTGAAAAACATGGAACAGGGCATTGGATTAATATTCTTTATCAGACGGTTCCCTATGATATCACAAAAGGGGCGAAAGATTTAGGAATAAACATGGGCGGTAAATACCACCGAATGTACACCCTGGGACACGATCCGATTTTAGGTTGGATTTTCGGGACAGCAAATATTTTGACGGATTGCATTACATTTAACAACTTCCATACAAATAGAATTTCAAGAATTGATCCTGTAACAGGAACTAAGAAGATGGTAATTACATCGGAAGTTGTTTTTCTTGGAAAAATGTTTAGTGAATGTTACGAAGAAGTGAGAGCAGATCCATTAAATCTCCCGGCAGCACTCTTTGCTCAAGCACAGCATTTAAAATCTGACGAGTTTACAAAGTTGGGACTGCCTGTGCCAATCTTATCAAGCATTAACGAGGATTTTGCAAGTAAACTGTATAGCGAAAACTACGATGCGCTGTGTTTTGCGAGAGATGTAAAGATTGTCGGAACTTCTTTTGTAATATCCAAGCTGTTTGATATGATTATTTCTTTACTGCATGGTTTGTTTAGAAAAGACGGGGAAGATAAAAATTTCTACGAAGTAAGAAGCCGCAAAATCTTGTTGATTTCTAATGCAATTGCTTCATCAAGTAGCGTAATTAATGCTGCGATTACGAGTAATCCTAAGAATCTGGATATCGGCAGTTTACTTAATACTATGACACATTTGTTTACTGATATTAGGTTCATTTTGAAAATCAAGCAGGAGTTTATCGAAAACGAGATTGCGGAAAGAGTTCAAAAAGAGATTTCAGTGGTTGATGCGTTGTATAAAATAATTTAATTGATACAGTGAAAGAAAACAGTTCCTTAGAACTATATACAGCAGCCCGTGGTAGAAAATTTACTATCTTGCGAGCGCCAATTGGCCCTACCCAATAAAAAATTAGGGCCTGTGACGCCCCACAAGCCCTAATTACTTCTATACACGGCGTTAAGTCCCATAGGTTCATACTGTGTACCTATGGGGCTCAAGCATTGGCTTGCGGCTCTTTTTTAAATATCTTGCAAAAATTTATGCAATATACTTGCATATTATTCCAAATGGGTGTATACTAACACCCGTAGACAAGAATAGCAGTTACAGTATGTATGTTGCATAGAGGAGGAAGTTATCATGAGTGAAATCAAAAAAATTGTCTTAGCCTATTCCGGTGGTTTGGATACGTCCGTTATTATTCCCTGGCTGAAAGAAAATTATTCCGGCGCGGAAGTCATCGCGGCCTGCGCCGACGTAGGGCAGCCCGACGACTTTGAAGCTATTGAAAAGAAAGCTTACGCTTCCGGCGCTTCCAATGTATACATCATGGATATTAAAAAGGAATTCCTGGAAGAATATGTTTGGCCGACAGTAAAAGCCGGCGCCGTATATGAAGGCAAATATCTGTTAGGTACGTCCTTCGCCCGGCCTCTCATTTCCAAGAAGCTCGTCGAAATCGCCAAGCAGGAAGGCGCCGACGCCATCGCTCACGGCGCGACCGGCAAGGGCAACGACCAGGTTCGGTTCGAATTGACCGTAAAGGCCCTTGCTCCGGAAATAAAGCTCATCGCTCCCTGGAGAATGTGGGATATGAAGTCCCGTGAAGACGAATTGGTTTACGCTGAAAAACACGGCGTGCCCATCGATTATAAATCGGAAGAAAATCCCTATCCGTACAGCATGGACTGGAATATCTGGCATCTGAGCCACGAAGGCGACGATTTGGAAAATCCGGCCAACGCACCGAAGGATATGGTGTACATGGTCACGACGCCGCCGGAAAAAGCTCCCGACGTTCCCGAATATGTTACGATTGATTTCGAACAGGGCGTTCCCGTCGCCGTCAACGGCCAGAAGATGGGCGCTGTCGAACTCTTGACGGAACTCAACGCAATCGGCGCGAAAAACGGCGTCGGCATCGTCGATATCGTAGAAAACAGACTGGTCGGCATGAAGAGCCGCGGTATTTATGAAAACCCCGGCGGAGCGATTATCATGTACGCGCACAGAGAATTGGAATACCTGTGCTTAGACCGGGATACGTATCACTATAAAGAAAAGGTCGCCAACGAATACGCCGAACTCGTATACGACGGCAAATGGTTCTCGCCGCTGCGGGAAGCGCTGGACGCCTTCGTCAACGAAACGCAGAAAACCGTCACGGGCACGGTCAAATTGAAACTTTATAAGGGCAACATCATGAGCGCCGGCTCTACGTCGCCGTATTCCCTGTACAGCGAAGAATACGTCACCTTCGGCGAAGACGACGTATACGATCAGACCGACGCAGAAGGCTTCATCAACCTCTTCGGTCTGCCGCTCAAGATGCGGGCCCTCATGAAGCAGCACGCAGAAAAAGCAGGAAAATAAGGAGAGACTAGTACTATGAAATTATGGGGCGGCCGGTTTACGAAGGCCACGGATAAAAGCGTAGAAGAGTTTAACGCCTCCATCCAGTTTGACTGCCGCATGTATGCGGAAGATATTTGCGGCAGCATCGCCCATGCGACGATGCTGGAACGGCAGGGCATTATTTCTTCGGCAGATAAGGATGCGATCGTAGCCGGGCTGAAAGCCATCTACGAGCAAATTGAACAAGGTGAATTTGAATTTTCCGTCGAGCTGGAAGATATTCATATGAATATCGAAAAGCGCCTGACCGACGCCATCGGCGAAGCAGGCAAACGGCTTCATACGGGCCGGAGCCGCAACGACCAGGTAGCGCTGGACACGCATATGTACGCGCGCCGGGAAATCGCCGCGATTGCGAAATTGATTATCCAGCTGCAGAAATCCATCGTCAAAGCGGCAGAGAAGTACGGCGACGTCATCATGCCGGGCTATACTCATCTGCAGCGGGCTCAGCCCATCTTGTTCAGTCATCACCTGATGGCCTATTTCTCCATGCTGTCCCGTGATTTTGCTCATTTGAAATACGCCTGGGATATGGCCGATATGATGCCTCTCGGCGCAGGCGCGCTGGCCGGCACGACGTATCCCCTGGATCAGCCCTTTGTGGCCCGTACGCTCCATTTTGGCAAGATTTACGACAACAGCCTCGACGCCGTCAGCGACCGCGACTACATCATCGCCTTCCTGGAATTTGCGGCCCAGCTCATGATGCATTTGAGCCGGTTGTCGGAGGAATTCATCCTCTGGTCGTCGTCGGAATTCAAGTTCATTGAGTTGGATGATTCTCACTGCACAGGATCCTCCATTATGCCGCAGAAGAAGAATCCCGATATCTGCGAACTCGTCCGCGGCAAGACGGGCCGGTTCTACGGCCATCTCATGGGCGTGCTGACGATGATGAAGGGAATTCCCATGGCCTACGACAAAGACATGCAGGAAGATAAGGAAGGTCTGTTTGACGCCGTCGACAACTTGAAATTTGCCCTTACGATTTACGCCGCCATGATCGACAAGATGACGGTTAACGGGCAGCATATGCGCGACGTATTGGAAAGCGATTTTTCCAATGCGACGGACATGGCCGACTATTTGGCCAAAAAGGGACTGCCCTTCCGCGAAGCCCATGCCGTCGTCGGCAAGGCCGTCCACTACTGCATCGAGCAGGGAAAGGTGCTGCAGCAGCTCACGCTGGACGAACTGCAGTCCATGAGCCCCCTCTTTGCCGAAGATATTCACCACTTCCTGGACATCGAAACGTGCGTAAACCAGCGCAACACGTATAACGGCACGTCGCCGGCCTCGGTAAAGCGCCAGTGCGAAGCCGGCCGCGGAGCCATCGCCGCCGAGGGAGAAACAGCCGCGCTGTGGAACGATACGGTAGCCTCGGTGTACGAGTTGTTAAAATAGTAAAACAGGATATGACAAAAGGCCATCGCTTGGTGCGGTGGCCTTTTTGCTGTGCGGCGAATGTCAGTTGTCTTTTTGTTCCGCTTTTTGTACGTATACGACGCGCTGCGGGTAGGGGATTTCGATGCCGTTAGCGTCGAAGGCGTCTTTTACGGCCGACATGATGTCGTACGTTGTGGGGATGACGTCCTGGCGCCGCACCTTGGGATAGGCGGCGATGCGGACGGAGTTGTCGGCGAATTCTTTAATGCCGATTTCCATCGTATCGTTGTTGAGGATGCGCGGGTCTTTGGCGAATATATCCTTCAGGACGGCGATGGCCTTGTGATGGTCGTTATTGTAGCTGATATCGAAGAGGAAGGGAATAAACCGTTCGTCCAGGTAGGAGCTGTTCGTGACCTGGGAAGAGGTAATGAGCGAGTTGGGGATGAATACGGTTTTGTTGTCCTTGGTGATGATGGCCGTGTTCAGCACCTGAATGGCCTTGATGCTGCCTTCGACGCCGCCGATATTGACCCAGTCCCCGGCCTTAAAGGGCTTAAAAATGAGGATGAGCAGGCCTGAGGCGAAGTTTGACAGATTGTTCTGCAGGGCCAGGCCTACGGCTAAGCCGAAGGCGCCGAAGACGGCGATAAAGGACGTCGTCGGCACGCCGAGCTTGTTGACGGCGGACAGGACGACGAGAGCCATGACGGCGTAATAAATGATCTGGCTGACGAAGGTGATGACGGTGTGGTCGTAGTTGGCGTGAGTCATCATGCGCACGGCGATATTCTTCAGCAGCTTGGCGATATACCGGCCAATGATGAAGATGACGATGGCAAATAGAATGTCCGGCCCGCGGTCAATCAGCAGATTTGTAATGCGGTCCAGCATGGTCACGCCCTGGGCGACCTGTTCCTTTACGTCTTGGGCGACGGCAGCCGTCGCGGTAGCAGTAGATGTATTCATAGTCTGATCCTTTCTTAAAACAAAAGTCCCTTGACGGCGCCGCAGTACGCCGTTACGGTTCATTATACAGGATTCGCCTGATTTTTGTAATCCCATGGGGGTATATATCATACAAAAATAGGCAAGTACGAGTGAGATGCCTGTCTATGTCAAGATATCATTTGCGTATGACCGCTAGTATCTGGTATACTGTATATGTGTAAAACTAATATTATATCTAATAATGGCGATAATGTAAATGTCTTTTTTGATTTTTTTGGAGGTATAGCCATGGACGGAGCGGAACGGTTTGTAGGATGCATGTTGGGCGGCGCGGCAGGCGATGCATTAGGGTATCTCATCGAATATGTCGATTTGAAGACGATTCATAAGAAATACGGCCCCTATGGGCTGCGGACCGTATTGAAATTGGAAGCGAACGGCAAGCGGGGCATCATTTCCGACGATACGCAGCTGGCCTTGTTTACGGCCGATGGACTGCTCTGGGCTAAGCACGACGGCCTTGCGCCGGAGGAAGGGCTGTACCGGTCTTACATGCGCTGGTATTATACCCAGACCGAGCGGATTATCCGGCCCGAGCATGCGCGGTGGATGAAAAAGCAGGCCCATGAAGAATCGTTGGGATACGACCTCATGGGCGAACCGTTGCTGTTTGCCCGCCGGGCCCCCGGCAAGGCCTGCTTGATTGCCCTGGCGTCGGGGCTGCGCTTTACGAAGGAGAAAAAAGCCAATGCCTGCAAGAGCAGCGCCGCCCTGCGGACCGGGCCCGTCGGATTGTTTTATGCCGGCGATGCCGACGCGGCCTTTGCCGTGGGCTGCCGGGCGGCGTTGCTGACGCACGGCGGCGCGACGGCTTATTTAGCGGCGGGAACGTTCAGCGCCATCATTTCGCTGCTGGCCGCCGGAAAGACGCTGGGGCAGGCCGTTGTTGGCGCTTTCGAGCGTCTGCAGCAGGAAGAAGGCGGCGTCGAACTATGGAAGACCTTGCAGGCAGCCGTCGACGAAGCTATGAGCGACAGAAACCCCGTGCGGTCCATGAAGAAGCTCGGCCTGGGCTGGAATGCCGACGAAGCGCTGGCCTTGTCCTTATACTGCGTCATGAAGACGACCTCTCTGAAGGACGCCGTCATCATGGCCTGCAATCAGGACGGCGACAGCGATACGTGCGGCGCCGTCAGCGGCAGCATTGCCGGCGCGTTGTACGGCGCGAAAGACGTGCCTAAGAACTGGCTGACCCACATGGAATGCCTGGATCTCCTGCAGGGGCTGGCGAAGGGATTATACGAACAGGGCGTCGGCTCTGCGGCGGCAGAAGCTAAGGAAACGGACGAGTAAACGTACATATTGACATCCTTCCCAATGTACGTATAATGAAACGTAAGACTGCGCCGACGCAACAACCATTGCGTTGGCGGGAACTGCACGCTGTTGGCAGGAAGGAGCGGAACGTATGATAGAATCAATTGACCGGGCGCTGGCAATCCTTCAACTCTTTTTACAGGAAGAAGCGCCTTTGAGCCTTACGCAGATCAGCAAGAAGATGGGAATGCACAAGAGCACTGTGAGCCGGACCCTGGATACGCTGGAGGGGCGGGACTTCGTGCGCCGCGACGGCGAAACGGGTCTGTATTGGCTGGGCCTGCAGGTGTACTCCCTGGGCATGCTGTTCCGCGAAAAGGAATCCTTTCAAAAGGTCGCCTACCCCTATGCGAAGGCCCTGGCGCTTCAATGCAAGGAAAGCGTCCACATGACGACCTTCGTCCAGTCCGACGCGCCGTATCCGCAGCACGTCATCCTGGAAAAGATCAAATCGCCGCAGACCGTCGACATGGCTCCGCCTATCGGCGCGATCCGGCCCAGTTACTGCGCGGCATCGGGAAAATGCCTTTTGGCCTTTTCCGAATCATACTGCCGCCGGTACGCAGGATGCAAGCTGAAGAAGTTTACGGAGTATACGATTACCGACTGGGACGAGCTGCTGAAGGAGCTGGAAGCCATTCGGCGCAACGGCTACGCCATTGAGCGGGAAGAAGTCGAACTGGGCATGACCTGCATTGCCGCGCCTATTTTTTCAAATCACGAAATCATAGCCGCCATCAGCGTGTCCGGCCCGGTATCCCGCGTGACGGAAGACATGCAGGAGCAGATTATTCAGGCCGTCAAGAAGACGGCCGCTGAGATTACCCAGGCCCTGCACTAATATGTGTTATGTGAATTATTTGCTATACGATGTATGCCATAAAAGAATACGCAATATGTATTGGATGAAATGAAATTTTATGGTAGAATGGAGTGTGGATAAGGGGGCAGCCGCGCCAGTGTGTCTGTTTTGAGCCGTATGAAAATCCTTTTATTCTTACGGCGGTAAAGCGGTGTGGGAGCATATTGACGGCGACTGCTCAAGAGTTGAGGCGAAAGAGACATGAACAGCATGATACATGAAGCAGCGGAGCCGGCAGTTCGCGTCAGGCATCCGTACAAGACAAGAGAAGGCGGGGCGACGGTGACGGTATTTGTGCCGTATAACTGCCGCAATCACTGCCCGTTCTGCATTAATAAAGAAGAATATTCCGATATGACGGGGTTTTCGGCGGAAAAAATCTGTGAAAGCATCGCCCGCATGGACGCCATCACGCCGTACTGCGATTTTGTGTTTACCGGGGGCGAGCCCTTCGCAGACCTGGATTCGCTGCAGCATATGCTCGACTGCATTCCCCGTACGCATAAGGTATATATCAATACGACGCTGCCTGTGTCGGAGTTTCAGACCGAAGACGATATTATCGCCTTTACGCAGCGCAATAAGGACAAGATTACCTGCATCAACGTGTCGCGCCACATGCAGCACTATGTCGTAGAATCGAACGACGAATTGCTGGGGCGCCTGGCCGTGCCGTTCCGAATCAACTGCGTGCTGTATAAAAACTATCCGCCCCGCGATTTGATCCCGTATTTGGAACGGTTTCATGCCATTCCCGGCGCGTCGATCCAATTCCGTTTCGACTATACGGAAACGACGCCGGAAAACCTGTACGATGAAAAGAACGACAAAATTCTTCACGATTTGAAGTACATCGCCCGCTATACGGGGCTGGACGGCTGCCGTATGCGCTGTGGCTTCCATTTCGATTACAAGGGGATGGAACTGACCTATCACAAGACCCTTCCGTACAGCACTATTGTGGAACGGGATGAAAGGGACGGCGTGACCTACGATATCCTGTACGATATCCTGATCAAGCAGAATGGCGACATCCACTCCGATTGGGACGGAACGATGATGGACGTAGACGCATACCGCCGTGTCGTGTTTGAACCGTACGATTTGAAGTGGCTCTATCGGGAAGAACGGCGGCGCGCGCCGTTTCTGAAATCGGCCTGCGCAGCTATATAATTGCATAACAAACTGGGAGATCCGGCAGAGGCGAATCGCTTTGCCGGACTTTTTTTGCATGGGCATTTCGGTTTTATGCGTGCAGAAAATATGATACAATAATTGAAAATGTAATTTCAGAGTGCACAGTGGAAGGGAGGAGTTGCCGTGGCGCTGACTGTTTTGTTTGGCAAGGGCCGAAGCGGAAAAACGGAATATTGCTTTTCGCAGATGAAGGCCGAAGCGGCCCAGGGCCGCCGCACGCTGCTCATCGTGCCCGATCAGGCGTCGTATAACGCGGAGCGGCGGTTTGCTGAGTCGCTGCCGGAAAAGGGCTTTATGGGGACGCAGATCGTCGGGTTTTCGCGGCTGGCCTACCGCGTATTTCAGGAAAAGGGCAAGGACTGCGCCTTCGTATCGGAATTGGCGCAGAAGCTCATCTTGCAGCGGCTGCTGCGGCGGCACGCCGACGAGTTTACGGTGCTGCAGACGGCGGCGCGGCAGGATAATTTCGTAGAAACGGCCGGCCGGTTTATCGGCGAGTGCCGTTCCTTCTGCATTGGCCCTGACATGCTGCGCCATGCCGCGTCCCTGCTGGGCAGCCAGACCTTGAGCCGCAAGCTCATGGATATCGCGCTGCTGTATCAGGGGTATACGGCCTATTTAGAGGAACGGTTCGGCAGCGCCGACGATACGATGACCGTACTGGCAAGGGAAATTCCTTCGTATTCCTTTTTGCAGGGCGCTCACGTATGGGTTGACGGGTTCCAGTGGTTTACGCCGCGGCAGCTGGAAGTGCTGCAGGCCATCGAACAGACGGCGGCGCAGGTGACGATTACCCTGACGATGGACCCGGACCGCGTCGAGGCGCAGCGTCGGGAAACAGCCCTGTTCCACCGGCCCTATGCCGTGTACCAGGAGCTGCGCCGCATATTCCCGCACCTGGAGGTACGGCGCGTCGCCGGGACTGACGAAGGGGGCCTGGCCGTATTTTTGAATGAATTTTTCCGTCCCGTGCCGCCGGTACAGGCTGAGGCCGTAAAGGGCTTGATACTGACGGAATGCGGAAACAGGATACTGGAGCTCGACGCGGCGGCCCGACGCATTCAGGCCTTGTGCCGACGGGGATACCGCTACCGCGATTTTCTTATTTTAGCGCGAACCGGCGAGTCCTATTACCATATTGCCGAGGAAATATTCGCCAAATACGGCATTCCTTTTTTCAGCGATTACCGGCGCCCTATGACGTCCCATCCTGCGGCGGAGGCTATTTCCTCCCTGCTGGACGTGTTTACGTCCCGATGGGCTCACGAGCCGTTGTTTCAGCTGCTGAAGACGGATTTGTTCCCTATCAGCCGGTGTGATGCCGACGATTTGGAAAACTATTGCCTGGCTTACGGCATCCGGGGCTATCACTGGCTGGCCGGCGAAGACTGGCAGTACGGAAGAAGCCGCTATATCGAGGAAGGCCATGGCGTAGACGAAGGCGAAGAAGAAACGATACGGCATGTCAATGGCATCCGCCGCGCCGTATGGGACGCCCTGCGGCCGTGCTGGGAAGAGGCGCAGGAAGACCATTCCCTGGCAGACTGGTGCACGCTGCTGTACCGATGGCTGTACGACCTGGGCGTTCCCCAGTCGCTGCAGCAGTGGAAACGCGATGACGAAGGGGCCGGACGGGCTGCTGAAGGAAAGGAACACGAGCAGGTCTGGAAGCGCATCGTCGCCTTCCTTCATGAAATCGTCCGCGTGTGCGGCGACGACGTCGTGCCGCTGCAGGAGTTTTCCCAGATCGTAAAGGACGGGCTGGAGCAGCTGAAATTCAGCTTGATTCCGCCGACGCTGGACCACGTTACGTTTACGTCGGTCGAACGGGGATACACCATGCAGGCCCGCGTCGTCTTCCTATGCGGCCTGAACGACGGCGTGTTCCCCCAGCGCACGAGCGAAGAAGGCATGCTGAACGACGCCGAACGGCGGAAGCTGGAGGCCCTGGGCGTCCGGCTCGGCCCGGACAGCCGGTTCCGTTCGTTCCAGGAAAAATTCCTCTTTTATCTGGCTGCCGGCCGGGCCGGAGAGCAGCTGCACCTGTCGTATATTCTGGCCGGCGACGACGGCGGGGCGATGGAGCCGTCGTCGTGGATTCGGCAGATAGAAGAAAAGGGCTATGTCGATGCTGTCGGCCATGAAACGGGGATGATCGAAGGAGGACGTGAGGCCGAGTTCATTACGTCCCTGCCGGCGTCCCTGTCGTGGCTGCCTGTCATGCTGCGTCCTGCGGCAGAGGGCAAAGAGACGGACGACGTTTGGTGGGCCTTGTACGACTGGGCCTGCAGCCACGGCTGGAAAGAGCGGGCGGCGCAGGCCGTGCAGGGATTGTTTCACCGCAATCAGCCTCTGCGGCTGCCGGCGACGCTCGTCAAGCGGCTGTACGCGCCCGACGGCGTCCTGCGGGGCTCCGTCACGAAATTTGAGCAGTACCGCAGCTGTCCCTTCGCCTATTTTGCCCGCTACGGCCTGCTGCTGGAAGAACGGCAAATGTATCACTTTTCCGCCCCCGATCTGGGCATGCTCGTCCACGGTGCGCTGCGCATCTTAGGCGAGGACCTGCTTCGCGAACACAAGCAGTGGCGCGACCTCCGAGCGGAAGATATTCCGGCCGCGTGCCGCCAGGCTACGGAACGGCTCGCCCCGTATATACAGCACGACATCCTCATGTCCAACGCCTATTTCGCGCAGATCAAGGAACGCCTTATTCGAACCCTGGCCCGGACGGTGCGGCGTCTTTGCCAGTTCAGCGAGTCGTCCCAGTTTCATATGGAAGGGCTGGAAAAGGCCTTCGGCCGCAAGGGCAGCCCGTGGGAGGCTCTGCGCTTTACCTTGCCCGACGGCTTGGAAGTCGTCGTCACCGGGCAGATCGACCGCGTCGATTCCATGCGGGACGGCGACGCCAAGTACGTCGTCGTCATCGACTACAAATCGGGGCGGAAGCAGCTCGATTTGAGCCAGGTATTTGTCGGCCTGGAGCTGCAGCTCCTGACGTACATGTACGTAGCGCTTCTGAACATGGGCGAAGACGCCGTGCCGGCGGCTATCTTGTACTGCTACGTCCGCAACGACAAGACGTCCCTGGACCACGTAGCCGACGAAGAGGAAAAGAAGACCTTATACGATAAAAAAAGCCGCCTCAGCGGATATTATCTCGACAACAGCCAGGTCATGACGGCCTTGGATACGTCGATGGAAGGCTATTCGGAATTTTTAAATTTGCGGTTAAAAAAAGACGGCACCCTGAGCAACGTATCCCATACGATGTACGATGAAGCGGGATGGCAGAAGCTGCTGACGCTGGCCGTTGCGCGGATTCGCGAAATCGCCGGCCGTATAGACAGCGGCGACATCGCCGTGCGGCCTATTTTATTGGGGCAGGCCAGCCCGTGCCGCTATTGCCCCTATCACGCCGTCTGCCGGTTTGACGCGCAGCTGCCCGACAACGGCTACGACGTCGTGACGATACGGAAAGAGGATTTGCTGGAAAAACTGGACGAAGGAGGGAGCGAACATGGCGTGGACACCGGAACAACAGGCGGCCATTGACAGCCGGGGGCAGACGCTGCTGCTGTCTGCCGCGGCCGGATCAGGCAAGACGGCCGTTCTCGTAGAGCGCATTATCCGCCGGCTCCTCGACAAGGACGATCCTGTCGACATTACGGAGCTGCTGGTCGTGACGTTTACGAAGGCGGCGGCGGCGGAAATGCGGGAACGCGTAGGCGCGGCCCTGGCCCAGGTATTGGCCGATACGGGCGACGCGGCCGTAGAGCGCCAGCTGGCGCTGCTGCCGTCGGCCCACATATCGACGCTTCATTCCTTCTGCCAGGACGTCATACGCAAGTATTTCTATACCATCGATATAGACCCGCGCGTGACGATTGCCGGCGAGGAAGAGCTGCGCCTGCTGCGCAAGGGCGTGCTGGAAGCCGTGTTTTTATCTTATTATGAAGACGAAGAGAAAGCGCCCTTTCTCTATCCGCTGGCAGATATGTTCGGCAATGACCGGGGAGACGACGCGCTCATGGATACGGTCAGCCGCATGTACGACTATTCGCGCAGCATGCCCTGGCCCCGGAAATGGCTGGACGATGCGGCCGAAGCCTATGACGTGCCTGACGGCGCGTCTATCGACGAAATGGCTTGGTGCGAGCCCGTCAAAAAGCTGGTGCGGAGCAGCGTAGAGGAACAGATCGGACGGTACGAAGGCCTCTTGGGCGAGATGAAGGCCCGCCCGGCCTTTGCCGGCCCGTACGCCGATTTCGCCGCCGAAGCCGATTCGCTGCGGCGCGTGCTGGAGCGCACCGCCTGGGACGATATGCGGAAGGCCGTCATGGCCGTAGAATTTCCCCGCTTAAAGGGGCTGCGCAAGCTGTCTGACGAAGATAAGGCCTTCTGGGAACAGTGCAAGGCCGTGCGCAGCGACGTGAAAAAGGAAATTGCCGAAGGCCTTCAGACGCCTTATTTTTCCGTTGCATCCGACGTCTGGCTGGACGGCGTGAGAGCGATGGCGCCGGTCATGAAAGGGCTGGTGCGGCTGACGGCTGATTTCGCCGAGGCCTATGGGGCGGCGAAAAAGGAAAAGGGCTGGATCGATTTCAGCGATTTGGAACATTTCTGCCTGCAGATTCTCCTGTCGCCGCAGTCGGAGCCGGATCATCCCGTGCCTTCGGCGGCAGCGGAAGAACTGCGCCAGACCTATAAGGAAGTGCTCATCGACGAATATCAGGATACGAACGGCGTGCAGGAACTGATTACGGCCTTGATTTCCCGCGGCGACAACCGCTTCATGGTCGGCGATATCAAGCAGAGCATCTATCGCTTCCGCCTGGCGGACCCAACGCTGTTTCTGGAAAAATACAGGTCTTTCAGCCGCGATGCCGACGCCGTGCAGCGCTGTATCGACTTGGGAAGGAACTTCCGCAGCGCTCCGAATATCCTCGACGCCGTCAACGAAGTGTTCGCCAGGACGATGACCGAAGAAGCCGCCGGTATGGGCTATGGCGAACGGGAACGGCTCTATGCCGGACGAACCGCCCCGGAAGACGAACGCTGGGTCGGCGGCCCTGTCGAGGTGCATATCGTCGATACGGCGCGGGACGACTCGCCGGCAGATGAAGAGACGCCGGAACGGGACATGACGGCCTTTGAGCAGGAATGCCAGGTCATCGCCGAATCGATTTGCCGGCTGAAGGAACAGGGAAAGATGGCCGCCCGCAAGGACGGCACGCTGGAGCCTCTGGCCTATCGTCATATCGTCGTGCTCCTGCGATCCATGGCCGGGAAGGCGGACGTGCTGCTCCGCGTCCTCCAGGCTTATGGCATTCCGGCCTATGCGGAACAGAACGGCGGCTATTTTGCGGCCATAGAGGTGCAGACCGTCTTGTCGCTTCTGCGCTGCATCGACAATCCCGAACAGGATTTGCCCATGGCGGCGGTCCTGCGCTCTCCCATCGCGGCGATGGACGAGCCGTCGCTGGCTGAGCTGCGCCTGGCCGGAGAGCAGTCCCTGTGGCGGAACCTGCCGGCATACGCCGCATCCTTGGAAGAGGGAGAAGAAAAGGAACGATTGCTGGGCTTCTGCGCCAAACTGCAGGCCTGGCGGACGTACAGCCGCCGGCACGGCGTGGCGGAAACGCTGCAGGAATTGTATCGGGATACGGGCTATTATGATTACGTCGGAGGAATGCCCGGCGGCGCTGTCCGTCAGGCTAATCTGCAGGCCCTGTACGACAGGGCGCGGCAGTATGAAGCTTCGGGCTTCCGCGGGATATTCCGCTACCTGCGCCTCATCGACAAGATGAAGGAAGACGGGCTGGACCTGGCTCCGGCCAAGGTGCTGAGCGAGCGGGAAGACGTCGTGCGCGTCATGAGCATCCACAAGAGCAAGGGGCTGGAATTTCCCGTCGTCATTGCCGCCGATATGGGCAAGGCCTTCAACCGCCAGGACATGCATTCCCTCATCTTGTTTCACAATACCCTGGGAATCGGCCTGAAGCAGTACGATGCCCAGTGGCGCATGGCCTATCCGACGCTTTTATGGAACGGCATCTGCGCGCAGATCGGCTGGGAAAGCACGGCTGAGGAAGAACGGGTTCTCTACGTAGCCATGACGAGGGCCAGGGATAAATTAATACTTACGGGCCATACGTCTCACTTGGAGCGGGACTGGCAGCGCTGGCGCGGCCAGGTCAATCCGGCCCGGGCCCGTTCGTATTTCGACTGGGTCCTTCCCGGCGTCGCGTCGCGGCCGGAAAGCGAGGCCTGGCTCCTGGGCGGCGCGCCGTCGTGGCAGAGCGGGCTGTGGCAGGTAACGATTCATAGCCGTGTCGGCGCGGCTGCGGCTGATGCAGGGGAGCAGGCGGAAGAACCGCGCCTGGCCCGGCTGAAGGAGGGGCTGCCGACGGGAACGGCGGCGCCCCTGTGGATGGAACAAGCCCTGACGTGGACTTACGGCTACCCGGCGGCGACGGAGACGGCGGCTAAATTTTCCGTATCAGAAATCAAGCGGCAGTATAATCTCCGTTACGCCGAAGCAATGGAGGAAGAACAGCCGCCGGCTTCCCCACTAGCCGGCATCGCCGAGGACGAAGATGCCTTCGGCCCGACGCCGCCCTGGCTTGCGGAACAAGACGGCAGCGCCGGCGGCGCATGGCGGGGAACTGTTATGCATAAGGTCATGCAGTATATTCAGCTGACGCCGGATATGACCGACGGGGATATACGGCGGCAGATGGCGTCGTGGCAGGCTGACGGGCTGTTTTCCGAAGAAGAGCTGCGGCTCGTCTTCGTGCCGTCTGTGCAGCGCTTCTGCAGCTCCCCTCTGGGGCGGCGCATGGCCTTGTCTTCCGACGTGCGGCGCGAATATCCTTTCAGCGTGCTCCTGCCCGGAGGCGGGTATTTGCCGGCCCTGGAAGAGGGGGAACGAATCCTCGTGCAGGGGGTCGTCGACTGCCTGTTTTGGCAGGACGGCCAATGGGTCCTCGTCGACTATAAGACAGACCGCCTGCCCGATGAAGAGGCCTTTCGGCGGCGCTACGCCGTGCAGCTGGCGTTGTACTGCCAGGCTGCTTCGCAAGTCCTCGGCGCTCCCGTCGGCAGCGCGTACATATACAGCTTTTATTTAGATAGAGAAATTGCCTTTTCATTTTAAATTTTATCCATATAGGTAAGAGTACAAGGAGGTATAGTATGGGAGTTTTTGATGTAGTCGGCCCGGTCATGATCGGTCCGTCCAGTTCTCACACCGCCGGCGCGGCCCGCATCGGCCTCATGGCCCGGGAAATCCTGAAGGATGAGCCTGTAGAAGCTGTGATTACCTTATACGGCTCTTTTGCCAAGACGTACAAGGGCCATGGCACGGATAAGGCCCTGGTCGCCGGATTACTAGGCTTTTCAGCCGACGACGTCCGCCTGCGCACATCCTTTGACCTGGCAGCCCAGCAGGGGATGAATGTCGTATTTCAGCGCTCGGAAGCGGAGGTAGACCATCCCAACACGGTGCGCATCGCCATGACGGGCAAGACGGGAAAGAAGATGGAAGTGCTGGGCGTGTCCCTCGGCGGCGGCAAAATGGAAATCCGCGAGATCAACGGCGCCGGCGTCCTGCTCAGCGGCGAAGAGCATACGCTGATTACGGTGCATCGCGATAAGCCCGGCGTCATCGCCCAGGCCACGACGATTTTGGCTATCGGTCACATCAACGTATCGAACATGCGCGTATTCCGCAGCGCTAAAAATGCGTCGGCCGTTATGATTGTCTGCACGGACAGCCCGGTTCCGCAGGAAATGGTCAGCATGATTCAGAATATTTCCGGAATTGAAAGCGTCGTCACGCTGCTGCCGTTATAGGAGGATAGGATATGTACCAGTACGAATATAAAACCCTTCACGAACTGATGGATGCGGCGACAACACACAACCTGTCTTTGTCGGAAGTCGTCGTGCGCCACGAAATGGAAACGTCGGAACAGACGGAAGAAGCCGTACGCAGCCGCATGGAAGGCCGGCTGGCCGTATTTAAGGAATCTATCGACGCCGGCTTGAGCGATACGGAAAAATCCGTAAGCGGCCTCGTCGGCGGCGATGCCGACAAGCTCCTGAAAGCGGCGCCGAAGCTGCTGGGGCCGCTGGCGAAGAAAGCAGCCGTCTACGCCCTGGCGGTCAGCGAAGCCAACGCCAAGATGTTTAAAATCGTCGCCTGCCCGACGGCAGGGTCCTGCGGCATCGTGCCGGCCGTCATGACAGCCGTAGCCGAAGAGCTGGACGTCGATACGGAAACGAGCGTCAACGCCCTGTTTACGGCTGCCGGCGTCGGCGCCGTCGTATCGCGCAACGCCTCCGTGGCCGGCGCTGTCGGCGGCTGTCAGGCCGAATGCGGTACGGCTGCCGCTATGGCTGCCGCCGCAGCTGCTGAAATGGCCGGCGGGACGAACGATCAGATACTGCAGGCCTTCGCCCTCTGCATGAAAAATACGCTGGGGCTGGCCTGCGACCCCGTAGCCGGGCTGGTCGAAGTTCCCTGCGTCAAGCGCAACGCCTGCTACGCTATCCTGGCGATTACGGCGGCCGAAATGGCCCTGGCCGGCGTGCGCAGCGTCATTCCGCCTGACGAAGTCATCGAAGCGATGAACGAAATCGGCCGGATGATGCCCGTTGCATTGAAGGAAACGTCCGACGGCGGCCTGGCTAAGACGGCGACAGGCAAGGCCATTGCCGAACGCTTGGAACGGTCCATGGCCGAATAACGGCATAGAGATATAAAAAAAATCGTCCTCGCGGCGATAGGTTTTTTCCTTACTAGGTATTCCGGCAAGGAGAAAGCCCATCGCGCAGGGACGATTTTTTTTATTCTTGCCCGTTCAGGATGCGGCGCAGCCTGGGACGGAGGACGGGAAAGGGGATGACCGGTTCGGGAACGGCCGGATGGTCGCTGAGAAACTTTTCCATCCAGGCGACGTGGTACCAGCGGCTGAATTTGTAGCCGCAGCTGTGAAAGATCCCGACCATGGCGTATCCCATATGAGCGTGGAACTGGACGCTGTTTCGCGTTACGTATTCGTCGTCGGCGTCGGGACAGGTGATGCAGGCGTTCAAATTGACGATGTGCTGCGCCTTCGAGACGGCTTCGAGCGCTTCATACAGCTTTCGGCCGATTCCTTGGCGGCGACAGTCCCGGCGTATGTACAGCGACGTTTCGGCGGACCAGTCGTAGGCGGCGCGGCCGGAAAAGGGCCCGGTGTAGGCGTAGCCTGCAGGGCATCCCTGATGCTCGGCGACGAGATAGGGATATTTAGTCAGCGTCGCGGCGATTCTGCCCGTAAATTCTTCCAGGCTGGGAACGGCGTATTCGAAGGTAATGGCGGTATGCTGCACATAAGGAGCGTAAATCGCCAGAAGGGCTGCGCCGTCTTCAGGCGAAGCCGCGCGGATGATGATGTCGTCTTGGTTCATGAAGGCCTCCCGTGTTGTTGAAGGGGTATCTAAATATAAGACGAGCTGCCGCAGCAGCCAAAGGCGTACGTGCAGCAGCTCGTCAGAGGGGGAATGAGCGTGGGTATACTTATTTTTGAGCCATTGCGGCGCGAACGGCGCCGCCGCTTTTTTCATATACGTTTACGCGGCTTTGGGCGAAGGCCGGATGGCCTTCCAGGCGGCGGTAAATCGTACGGCACAAGCCTGCTGAAATCGGCGTATCTTTAGGCTGGTTCATAAAAGCGATAAGCAATTCAGATTCGAATTGACTCAGCTCCACACATCGTGTTTTCATAGCGTCATCCCTTTGCGTAAATAAATTTTGTTAGCCTGCGGCATATGTATTCATTGTCATTTTACTATATTTCCTGCCCTTTTACAAGGGATTTATGGGCTGGGCACAGCGTATTGTTATGCCCTTTCCTATTTTATGGAGCAGTAAAACGTGGTACAATAGGGACGTCATACGCTAAACTAAGGAAGTGGTTTTTATGATGCAGCATATACTGGCCGTGGCTGTCGGCGGCGGCATCGGAGCCGCTCTGCGGTATGCCGTCACGCTCCTTGCCAACGCGCACGGCGGCGTCGCCTTCCCTTATGGGACTGTTTTGGTCAATATCATAGGCTCTTTTCTCATCGGCCTGCTCATGATGTATTTTCAGGCCCAGGCCGACTTGCCGCCGTCGGTGAAGCTCTTTGCCGTCACAGGCGTCCTCGGCGGCTTTACGACCTTTTCCACCTTTAATATGGAATTGCTGACCTTTATCCGGGCCGGCGAGATGGGCTTTGCCCTGCTGTACGGCGGCCTGAATGTTGTCGGCGCGTTTTTATTCTGTTGGCTGGGCCTGGCGGCGGGGACGGCGCTGTGGTAAGGGAAACGGATTTATTTCCCGTCGCGGACGGTAAGCTCTAAAATGTCGGGCCGCGCATAGTGGCCGACGCCGTCGAACTCCATGTGGCTCATCGGCACGGCGTCCATGTCGAGGTCGGCATAGATGATGGCTTCCTGATTCCATACGGGCTCGATGACGCAGTGGCCGTAGGGATCGATAATACAGCTGCCGCCGATGCACGTTTCGTCTTTCAGCCTGGCGATTTCGTCTTTCGCCAACAGCGAGTCAGGATACATGGCCTTCGTAAAGTACTGGTCGGCGTTGATGACGTAGCAGTGGCCTTCGATGGCGATGTGCCGGATCGTGTCCTGCCATTCGGGATTGTCGTTGGTATTAGGAGCAAGATACAGGGAGACTCCCTGCTGATACAAGGCGACGCGGGCCAGGGGCATGTAATTTTCCCAGCAGATAAGGGCGCCCATGGGGCCCACGGCGTGTCCGTGATGGGAAAATACGTGTCGGGGTCGTGCGAATCGGCCCAAATATACCGTTCCGCTCCCGTCGGCTTTATCTTGCGGTGCTTTGCGGCAAGCTTGCCGTCGGGAGAAAAGACGAGGTTTGTGCAGTACAGGGAATAGTTTGTGCTGTCCCGCTCCGTAATGCCGATGCTGACATAGGCGCCGGCTTCTTTGGCGGCCTTGCCGATGCGGTCGGTGTCGGCGCTGGGGACGACGACGGAATTATCGTAGTATATCTTCCAGTCCTTGCGGCCGTCTTCGGACCGGCTGCCGACGTTGAAGCCGAAGGTCAGCCCGTAGGGATAGCAGGGGACGAGGGATTCGGGAAAGACGATGAGTTCGGCGCCGTGCGTTCCTGCTTCGGCGATTTGGCTTACGACCTTATCGAGGGTCGCGTCCTTGTCAAACATGACCGGCGACGCCTGCACGACGGCGACGCGCAGATTTTTTTTCAGTATTTTCATAGGTGTGGCCTCCTTTGCATGAATATAATCTGATTGTATCAATAAAACGGCGGTTTGCGAAGAGGGGCCTTCGAGTTTGACGCGATTGCCTCGTTCCTATGTGGATATTATACATAGGATATAGCCGCCATTTATGCTATAATATGACTGAACTGGTGAGGAGGGATACAGTGCGCATAGATATACAACAACGACCTTCGCGATTTTTCGCCATGAACGACGCCGGCCCCATGCCGCTTCGTCACGGCGAGTACGGCGAACAGGTGCAGGACTACTTTCATAAGCTGTTTCCCCACCGCGAATGGAAGGTTTTTTCCGACACGACGGCCAGCCCGATTCCCATCAGCGTGGAAATGCTGTACCCGACCGTAGAGGAGCCCTTTTATCTCCTGCATACGATAGGGATGAGCGCCGTTCCCATGCATTACCCTGCCGGCAGGCTGGAAATGGGCCACGAGGTGTACGGCGAGCTGTGCATGATTTTGCCGGCAGACTGGCCCTTCGGCAAGGGGATGGACGTCGCCCTGACCGACGCCGCGGCCTGGCCGATTTGGATGCTCATGGAGCTGGGGCGCTTTCCCCACGTGCATCAAATCTGGATATCCTATGGGTTTATCCTGCCCAATACGGAGACGTGCGAGCCCTTTTCGCCGATGACGGACTTGTCCGGCGTCATCATCGTCCAGTTTGAAGGCGAGCTGGGGGCTCTGACTATGGCTGACGGCACGACGGTCGAGCTGCTCATGCCGATCCTGGCCTATAAGGAAGAGCTGGACCTGTGCGATGAAATCGGCGTCGACGCCGTCATAGATGAAATTCTGGAAAGCAACAGGGGTTCCTTTGCCCTGGATGTCCGCCGCGCCAATGTGGCTGCCGGCGGCACATATGAATAAAAAGACAAGATAAAGCGAATATATATAAACAAGAAAGGAGATGCACCCAGTTTGGTTACAAGTGATACGATTGCAGTACCGCAGAGCCCGGAAGAGGCGTACCAGGTATACCGCGACGCTGCTTCCGCCGTATTTTTGGCTGGAGCCCAGGGCTTAAAATACAAGAAAGACCATTACGGCCTCATCGTCGACTTATCGAAGGCCGGGCTGCGGTATATCCGCGACGCCGGCGACGAAGTGGCTATCGGAGCCATGACGACGCTGGCCGACTTGGAGAAATCGCCGGTCGTGCAGGCCATCGCCGGCGGCGCCATATGCCGGTGTATTCGGGATATCAAGAATTCCGACGAAAAGAAAGCGACGATTGGCGGAGTCGTCGCCGTGAAGGCGCCCTTTTCCGTCGTACTGCCCGTGCTGATGTCGCTGCGCGTCGACGTCGTCTTGGAAGGAAAGGGGCGCATGAACCTCGTCGACTATATTCCCTGCCCGCCGATGCGGGAGATGGTTTCGCAGGTCGTCATTGCAAAGGAAGAGGTATACACGGCCTTTGCGGCCTATCGCAAGCTGCCGACGGACGAACCGTACCTGACGGGAGCAGTAGCGGCCCTGGATGACGAATGGCGCGTCGTCGTAGGCGGCCGGCCCGGCGTCGCTGCTATTGCCGAAACGGCCAGCGCGGAGCTGACGGAAAAGGGAATGGCCGTACGGGAAAACGTGGCCCATCTGGCCAGCGAGGAATTGGACTTTGCCAATTACGGCACCTGTTCCGAGCAGGAACGGCGGAGCCTGACTGTCGACATGGTCCGCAAGCTGATTAAGGAAGCGTGGAAAGGCCGCAGCGCCCAGCTGCAGAAGGCCGGAAAAAGATAAAGGGCATCATCAAAAGGAGGAGATTCGTCTATGTATCAAGATAATCGGTGGCTGCGCATGCTGAAGCCGGGCATTACGGCAATCGTCGGGGCCGGCGGCAAGACGACTGTATTGGAACGGCTGGGGAAATACGGCCACAACAGCAAGCTGCCCATCATGATCAGCAGCACCGTCCCTATGGACAGCGCTTACATCGATAACGTAGAGACCTTCGACGTCATCTGCACGTCCGACGTCGAAAAAGGAGAAGCGTTCTGTGCAGCCCGCATTGCCGACGGCCGCGTGCCGGCCTGGTTCTGGGGCCTCGATGGAAACGACTGCTACGCAGGCCTGCCTCCGAAGGTCATCGAACAGCTCAAGGTACGGCATCCGGCCTGGTATATCCTCATCGAAGGCGACGGGGCCAAGGGCAAATGGCTGAAAGCGCCTCTTCCCGACGACGTGCCCGTCCCGGTAAACTGCGATACGATTATTGGCGTGCTGAACCTGCAAATGCTGGGAAACTCGCTCCTGCCGGAAAAGGTAGAGGGCATTGAAACGGCGACGATGATCATGGGCCGGTCTCAGGGCGCCGTCATTACGCCGGCCATGCTGGCCAAGCTCATCAAGCATCCCCGCGGCATGTTCCGCGGCATGCCCTGCGCCCGCATTTTGTTCTGCACGGGGTATAACGCCGTGCAGCACCGCATGACGGAAGCCTTGCTGGACGAAATGGAAGATTTCGGACTGGTCGCCAGCGTATTGGCCGACGGCTACAGGGAAGCCTGCACTATTCGCCAGTACGTTTCCTACGAACCTAGATAGAAAGAAAGCGCTTACAGTATATGATAGCAAAATTGAAATTAGCCTTGGGCTGCGTGCTCATCGTCATCCTGGCTTCGGCCGGCCTTACGATGCACGTCATGAGCCATTCCTTCGACCGGGTGCGGTCCGTCGTCCTGCCCTTTGAACGACAAGCCAAGGAGGTATACGTAGGAGATGCATTTTCCCTGCCGCCGGCGGACAACGACCTGCCCGTATACGACCGGTATACGACGCGGGAACGCCGGGCCAAAGGGCTGCCGCAGACGTACGGCGCGAAGCGTTCTTACTTTTACGGCGACCACGTCGCCTACCTGACCTTTGATGACGGGCCGAACCGGGCGAATACGGAGAAAATACTGGATATCTTAGAGCGTGAGCATATACGGGCGACGTTCTTCCTGACCGGGCGGAACGTAGGCCGCTATCCCGACGTGGTGCGCCGCATATATCAGTCGGGCCATGCCATCGGCGTCCATTCGTACAGCCACGACTACAAAAAATTATACAGCTCTCCCCAGGCCTATATAGACGAGCTGCTGAAAACGGAAGAGATGATTTACCATATCATCGGCGTCCGGCCGGTCATTTCCCGGGCGCCGGGCGGTACAGCCGGCCACTTCACGAAGGAATACTGGCAGGCGATTCAGGATATAGGATACGTCGACATCGGCTGGAACGCCTTGACGGGCGATGCCGACGGCACGGGCAAAACGGCGGCGAAGGCCGTGGAAAACCTGCGGAGCCAGCTGGTGGCCAGACCGTATTTAAATACGCATCTCATCATATTAATGCACGATGCTGCCGGTCATGAAGAGACGGTCAAGGCCCTGCCGCCCATCATCGCCATGCTGAAGCAGCAGGGCTATACGTTCCGCGTCGTTACGCCGTCGACGCCGCCAGCCTGGTAGGGTGTAAATTAAATTTTTCTTGACAAGAACCTTCGTTTAGGTATACAATGGCACCAACAAATTTTAATTATTACACAAAGGAGACCATCTAAATGAAGGTTTTGTCATCTTTGCCTATGACAATTGCATCTGCCTTTACGTACTTTAGCTGGAGCTTTTTTAGCGCCGGCTATTTCGGCTACGAAAAATGCGATAGGGACAATGCAGACATGGGCATAAGGAAGACGGCGGAACCCGTTTTCAGCGGCGTATAGCATCATACGGATGGATTCGAGCAGGCTCATGGCAGCCTGCTTTTTTTGTGGAGGAATGGAGGACTTATCATGCTGAATCAAATTTCATTGTTTGCCGAAAATAAGAAGGGCGCCCTGCGCCGCATCACGTCGGTCCTGGCCCAGGCCCACATCAATATTTATACGATGCTGGCCAACGACAGCGCCGAATTCGGCATCATCCGCCTCATCGTGACGGACCCGGACAATGCCCTGAAGGCCCTGCAGGACGCCGGCTACCAATGCCGCCTTGACAAGGTGCTGGCCATCGACATGTCCGACGCGCCGGGCACGCTGGACGGCATTTTGTCCAACTTGCAGGAAGCGAACGTATCGATTGACTACTTATACATTTCGTACAACCGCCAGACGTCGACGCCCGTAGCCGTATTCAAGACCAGCGAGCCCGAAACGGAAACGTTTCTGCGCGGCAAGGGATATATCCTTCTCAATTCCATTTAACAGGCATGAAAAAACATCCCCGCAGTTCCTCTGACACGAGGAATTGCGGGGATGTTTCTGTCTGACGTTATACGAGGTCGGCCAGCTCGAGGATGAGCCGTTCCGTCTTTTCCCAGCCCAGGCAGGGGTCGGTGATGGATTTTCCGTACGTCCCTTCGCTGATTTTCTGGCTGCCGTCTTCGATGTAGCTTTCGATCATGAGGCCCTTGACGAGGGTGCGGATGTCTGGGCACATATGGCGGCTGTGCATGACGTCCTTGGCAATGCGGATTTGTTCCAGATATTTTTTGCCGGAGTTGGCGTGGTTGGTGTCGATGACGGCGGCCGGGTTCGCCAGCTTCCGTTCGGCGTACGCTTCCAGCAGGTTGTGCAGGTCTTCGTAATGGTAGTTCGGCAGGCTGTTTCCAAAGTTGTCGACGTAGCCGCGCAGGATGGCGTGGGCCAGGGGATTGCCTTTGGTGCGGACTTCCCAGCCGCGGAACAGGAATTCCTGGGAGTGCTGGGCAGCGGCGATGGAGTTGAGCATGACGGAGATATCGCCGGACGGCGGGTTTTTCATGCCGACGGGAATGCCGACGCCGCTGGCGATCATGCGGTGGAGCTGGTCTTCGACGGAGCGGGCTCCGACGGCGGCGTAGGACAGGAGGTCCGACAAGTAGCGGTAGATTTCCGGATAGAGGATTTCTTCCGCGCAGGTGAATCCCGTTTCGCGGACGATGCGGGCGTTCATTTCCCGGATAGCGATGATGCCGGCCAGCATGTCTTCCTTGCCTTCCGGGTCGGGCTGATGGAGCATGCCTTTGTAGCCTACGCCGATGGTACGCGGCTTGTTGGTATAGACGCGGGGAATGATGAAGATGGTGTCGGCGACTTTTTCCTGCACGGCGGCCAGGCGATGGGCGTAGTCGACGACGGCGTCTTCGTTGTCGGCTGAGCAGGGCCCGATGATGAGCAAGAAGCGGTCGTCTTCGCCGGTCAGGATGCGGCGGATCGTCTCGTCGCGCTGCGCTTTGATGCTGCGGATGCGGTCGTCGATGGGGAACTGTTCCATAAGCTCCTGCGGCGACGGCAGTTTTCTGATGAATTCAATTTGCATTGCCATAATACTATTCCCTCCTGCAAGCAGTTTCGGCCGGGCAGGCCTTTTGGCGGTTAATACTCGAATTATAGCATATTATATCATAGACTTAGCTTTTGTAAATATTTTCAGGGCAAAAGGACAATTTTACGGCCTGCCCGATGAAAAACATTAGGTATCTCGTCTTGACAAGAGGCTTTTTGGGAGTATATAATGGCATTATTATACAGCATATTGCAAAAGGGAGCGGCATCGCCATGAAGAATCTATCCTTCGTGAACCATGCAATTGAATACGTCTTTACATACTTTAGCTGGGGCTATTTTTATTTTAGCGCTGGCTATTTTTGCTGCGACGAATTGAATAAGCATGACATCCGCATGAGAAGAAACTTCGGCAAATCGTATCGCTTAGCGGCAGGGGGAATATAAGATACCTGCACATACCTTTTGACACTGCATTTGGGACAGGCTCATGTGAGCCTGTTTTTTTTATGATGAAATGGGGGTCTTTTATTTATGATTATCGTATTGAAACAACATGCTCCGCAGGAATTCGTCGATATGTTAATGAGTTCCATCAAGGCCAAAGGCGTTCAAATCGACGTCAGCAAGGGGGCGCGCAAAACGATATTGGGATTAGTCGGCAATACGTCGGTTATCGATAGAGAGCAAATCGCAGGATATGAATTCGTGGACAAGGTCATCCGCGTAGAAGAGCCGTATAAGCGGGCCAGCCGCACCTTTCACCCGGCCGATACGGTCATCGATGTCGGCGGCGTACAGATCGGCGGGAAGAAACTGGCTGTCATCGCCGGCCCCTGCTCCGTAGAAACGCCGGAGCAGATCGAAGGCGTAGCCCAGGCTATCAAGGACGCCGGCGCGACGATGCTGCGCGGCGGCGCCTTCAAGCCCCGCACGTCGCCCTACTCATTCCAGGGCCTCCAGGACAAGGGGCTGGACATGCTCTGCCAGGCAGGGAAGAAAGCCCATCTGCCCGTCGTCACGGAAATCATGTCGGCCGACAAAATCGACTTATTCTTGAAAGACGACGTCGACATCATTCAGATCGGCGCCCGTAACATGCAGAATTTCGAGCTGCTCAAGGCCGTCGGCAAGACGCGCAAGCCCGTCCTCCTCAAGCGCGGCCTCAGCGCAACTATCGAAGAATGGCTCATGTCGGCAGAATACATCATGGCCGGCGGCAACCGCAACGTCATCCTCTGCGAACGGGGCATCCGCACCTTTGAAACGTACACCCGCAACACGCTGGACCTCAGCGCCGTGCTGGCCGTCAAGCATAAGAGCCACCTGCCTATCGTTGTAGACCCGAGCCACGCGACGGGCAAGCGGTGGATGGTCGAAGCGCTGTCCAAGGCGGCCATCGCCGCCGGAGCGGACGGCGTCATGATCGAAGTACATAATAATCCGGACAAGGCCTTGTGCGACGGGGCCCAGTCCATTACGCCGGATATGTTTGCCCGGCTCATGGATTCGCTGCGCCAGCTGGCGCCTATCGTTGGCCGGGAATTATAACGGCAGACCGAGGGGGATATGATGGAACAGGGAGACTGCAATTTTGCAACGGAACAGACAATCGGAATTATCGGCTTAGGCCTCATCGGCGGCTCCTACGCTAAGGGACTGCGCCGCCTGGGCGCGGCGAAGATTCTTGCCGTCGACGTCGACGAGAAGGCGCTGCAGGCGGCCCTCGCTGACGGCGTGATCGACGAAGGCCATCGGGCCGGCGGGGAATTTCTGGCTCAGGCCGACATGCTCATCTTCTGCATGGCCGCCGACGCTATGATGGAGTTTATCCGCAGCAACGCCGCTCATTTCAAGGCCGGCGCGTCCTGACGGACGTGACGGGCATCAAGGGCGACATGGCACGGACCATCGAAGCAATGCTGCCGGACGGCGTCGATTTCATATCGGGGCATCCCATGGCCGGCCGGGAAGGCAAGGGCTACGGTATGTCGCAGGCGGAAATCTTTGACGGCGCGAATTACATCATCGTGCCGAGCCCGGCCAATAAGGCGGAACACATCGGCAGGGTGCGGGCCATGGCCTATGCCTTAGGCTGCGCCCACGTCGTCACCGTATCGCCGGAGGAGCACGACAAGCTCATCGCCTACACGAGCAGCCTGCCTCACGTGCTGGCTACGGCCTTAGTCAACAGCGAGGCCATGAGCCCGATGACCAAATTTTTCGTGGCCGGCAGCTTCCGCGACGGAACGCGGGTCGCCGATATCAACGCAACGCTGTGGACAAAACTGTTTTTATCCAATAAAGAAAATCTCTTGTACGAAATCGACCGCTTCGGCGACGCCCTGCAGACCTTTGCCGACATGCTCCGCCGGGAAGACACGCCGGCCATTACGCAGTATTTGCAGCAAGCCGCCATGCGGAGAAGGGAACTAGTTCATGAAAAGCATACACATTGATTTAGGAAAAGATTCCTACGATATTCATATCGAAAACGGCCTGCTGGACCGGGCCGGGGAGTACGTCCGCAATTTGACGAAATCGCAGACCCTCGCCGTCATCAGCGACACGACGGTCGACGGCTTGTACGGCGACCGGCTGGAACAGGCCCTGCGCAAGGAGCATTACAACGTGCGCCGCATCGTCTTTCCCGCCGGGGAAAAATATAAATGCGCCGAGACCCTCCTGCAGCTGTACCAGGAATTATCCGATGCAGGCATTACGCGCAGCGACTATATTATCGCCTTCGGCGGCGGCGTCGTCGGCGACCTGGGCGGCTTTGCCGCGGCTACATTCCTGCGGGGCGTGCCCTTTATCCAGATTCCGACGACGATTATCGCCCAGGTAGACAGCAGCGTCGGCGGCAAGGTCGGCATCGACCTGCCCAGCGGTAAAAACCAGGCCGGCAGCTTCTACCAGCCCAAAGGCGTCCTCATCGACCCGGAACTGCTCCGGACGCTGCCCCTGCGGTTTATCCACGACGGTATGGGCGAAGTGATCAAATACGGCTGTATTCACGATATCGCTCTATTTGAGCTGCTGGAACGGCTAGACGATGAGACGATTTTCGGCCATTGGGAAGAAATTATCGAGCGATGCTGCTCCAGCAAGGCACGTCTGGTAGAACGGGACGTACTGGATTTGGGAGAACGGATGATGCTCAATTTCGGCCATACGATCGGACATGCCATCGAAGGCTGCTACGGCTACGGTTATTATACTCACGGCGAAGGCGTTGCCGCCGGCATGGCTATGCTCACGGCGGTGACGGAAGACATGGGGCTGACGAAAGCCGGGACAAGCGACCGACTCCGCAGCGTGCTGAAAAAGTACAGCCTGCCCGTCGATGTGGCTGCTTCAGCCGACGATTTATTCCCCTATATCAGCAACGATAAAAAAATGCGCGGCAACAACATGACGCTGATTATTTTAAAAGAATTGGGACAAGGACGGTTGCTGCCGTTAAAAGCGGAAGATCTTCCTAAGTATATACGAAAGAGAGGATCCAAATGAATCTAGTCATTACGCCTCATACATTGCAAGGAACGGTAGAAGCGCCGTCTTCCAAGAGCATAGGCCACCGCGAGCTCATCTGCGCGGCCTTAGCCGAAGGCGAAAGCGTCGTCGACAATATTTCCCTGTCGCAGGATATTGAAGCGACGCGCCGCATATTAGAGGCCTTGGGAGCCTATATGGAAGAAATTCCGTCGGCTCGCCCGGGACGGGTGGCGTACCGCATTCAAGGCGGATTGAAGCGGCAGGACGGGCCGCTGGCAGTCGATGCCTGCGAGTCGGGATCGACGCTGCGGTTTCTCATTCCCCTTGCCGTTCTCAGCGGAAATACCGTTACCTTTTCGGGACGAGGCCGGCTGGCGCAGCGGCCTTTGGACCCGTACTACGCTATTTTTGATGAAAAGCATATATCCTATACGACGACGGAAGGCGCGCTGCCCCTTACGGTGTGCGGCGAGCTGACTCCCGGCCGGTATACCATGGCCGGCGACGTGAGCTCCCAGTTTTTTACGGGCCTGCTTATGACCTTGCCGCTGCTGGACGGCGACTCGCTGCTGCAGAGCACGACGCCGCTGGAATCAGCAAGCTATGTGGACATGACCATCGACTGCATGCGCCGTTACGGCGTAAGCATCGACAAGGAATGGAACGGCTCCTATCACATCCGGGGCAATCAGCAGTATCAGCCGGGAAACTACGTCGTAGAAGGCGATTATTCGCAGGCGGCGTTTTGGCTGGCCGCCGGGACGCTGGGAAAAGCCGTGTGCTGCACGGGGATGCGGCCCGACTCGTCGCAGGGCGACAAGGTCATCGTATCGATTATCCGCAGCATGGGCGGTCAAATCGAAGGAAAGACGGAATTGACGGCCTGCCCGTCGAATTTGTTCGGACGGGTTATCGACGTCGAGGACTGCCCCGATTTAGTACCGGCCCTGGCCGTGCTGGCGACGTGCGGCGAAGGCATTACCCGCATCATTCACGCCGGTCGCGTTCGGCTGAAGGAATGCGACAGGCTTCATGCCATGGCGACGGAGCTGAACAAGATCGGCGCAGAAATCGAAGAAGAACCGGAAGGTCTCATCATACATGGCGTGGGTACTCTTACTGGCGGCCGGGTCAGCGGCTGGAACGACCACCGCATCGCCATGGCCCTGGCCATTGCGTCGCAGCGCTGCAGCGGCGAGCTGATCATCGAAGGAGCCGAATGCGTGCGCAAATCCTATCCTGATTTCTGGCAGGATTTTGCCAAACTCGGCGGGATATACAGAGTGGAGGAATAAGGCATGAACAATACATTCGGGCGGTCCGCCGCCCTGACCATATTCGGCGAATCCCACGGCGTATCTATCGGGGCCGTCCTCGACGGCCTGCCGGCAGGAGAAGCCATCGACTGGGATGCCGTGCGGACGGAAATGGCCCGCCGCGCGCCGGGGCGAAACGCTATGTCGACGGCTCGTTCCGAAGCCGATGCCTTTGAAGTGCAGAGCGGTTTTTTCAATGGCTATACGACGGGGACGCCCCTGTGCGCCGTCATCCGCAACGGCGATCACCGCTCCAAGGACTACGACCAGCTGCGCCATATCATGCGGCCCGGTCATGCCGATTACAGCGGCAAAATCCGCTACGGCGGATATAACGACTTCCGCGGCGGAGGGCATTTTTCCGGCCGCCTGACGGCGCCGTTGGTCTTTGCCGGCGCAGTGGCCTCACAGATATTGAAGCGGCGCGGCGTCGCCGTCGGCGCCCATATCCTGCAAATCGGCTCGGTCCGCGACGCGTCCTTTCATCCCCTGGGCGAGGATGAAGCGCTGTTTGCCTCGCTGAAACAAGAAACCCTGCCCGTATTGGACAAGACGAAGCAAGCTGCAATGGAAGGGGAAATCATGGCGGCCAAGGGCGACCTCGACTCGGTAGGCGGAATCATCGAATGCATGATTACGGGCCTGCCTGCCGGATTGGGGAATCCCTTCTTCGATTCCATCGAAAGCGCCTTGAGCCATATGATGTTTTCCGTGCCGGCCGTCAAGGGCATCGAATTCGGCGACGGCTTCGCCCTGGCTTCCATGCGCGGCTCCGGGGCCAACGACGCCTTCTATTACGACGGGGCCGCCGTCAAGACGAAGACCAACCGCAACGGCGGCATCAACGGCGGCATTACCAACGGCATGCCCGTTCTGTTCCGCGTCGCCGTCAAGCCTACGCCGTCCATCAGCCGCCTGCAGGAAACGATAGATACGGATACGCAGGAAAACTGCACGCTGGAAATCAAGGGGCGGCACGATCCCTGCATCGTCCAGCGCGCCGTGCCGGTTATCGAGGCGGCGGCAAGCTGGGCCATACTCGACGTGATGCTGACGAAATAAGGAGACTGAATACATGGCAAATACAGAACGAAACGCAATGCCCGTAGGCTGCTTCGGCCTGGCCGGGTCCTATACCTACGACGCGATGCAGGCTTATTTTGCCGGACAGGCTATCCAGCCGGTGTACGGCTCCCATTTTGAAGACGTAATCCAGGCCGTCGTGACCCGGGAGGTACGGTACGGCGTCGTGCCTATTGAAAACTCCTCGACGGGAGGCATTACAGACGTATACGATTTAATCCATCGCTACGACTGCCACATTGTCGGCGAAAAATACATCAAAATTGAACATAATCTATTGGGACTGCCCGGCGCGACGCTGCAGGATATTGAAGAAATCTATTCTCATCCGCAAGGATTGAGCCAATGCCGCAATTATTTAAAATATCACGATTGGAAGCTGCATCCCTATTTCAGCACCTCCCAAAGCGCTGAGAAAATACGAGATGAGCAGGACATCCGCTTAGGCGCTATTGCCAATAAGACGGCGGCCGACATGTACGGCTTGCAGGTATTGGCTTCTCATATCAATGACAATACCATGAATTACACCCGTTTTTTCATCGTCTCGGCCGATGCGGAAGAATCGGATGAAATGGATAAGATTACGCTAGTCCTGACGACGCAGCATAAGCCCGGCGCGTTGTATCATGTATTGGGACACTTTTTTTATAACGCCATGAACATGACGCATTTAGAGTCCCGGCCGATCAAGGGACGTCCCTTCGAGTACTTTTTCCACATCGACGTCATGGGCAACCTGCGCAATCCCGTCACGGCAAGAGTACTGAATAACCTGGCGCAGCACTGCAATTATTTTAAAATTTTAGGAAATTATATATCCGACAGAGGGGGAAATCCAGATGAAATTAGGTGTAATCGGAGCTAAATTAGGACATACGGCGTCGCCGGCTATTCACGATAAATTTTTCCGCATCATGCAGATGCAGGGCCAGCACGAATATGGCGTACTGGAAATGGACCGCAACAATATCGAAAAGGAATTGCAGCGCCTCCGCGATGAAGGATACACCGGCGCGAACGTTACGATTCCCTATAAATTAGACGTGATGCCGTTTTTGACGGATATTTCCCGGGAAGCCCGCATCATCGGGGCAGTCAATACGATCCACTTTACCGAGGAAGGAGCCTTCGGCTACAACACGGATTACTACGGCTTCGGCCGGTCCCTGGACCATGCAGGCATCGAATCGGCCGGCAAACGCTGCGTCGTATTGGGATCGGGCGGAGGCGCCAGGGCGATTATTCAATACCTGGCGGATCAGGATGCGGCTGGCATTACCGTCGTATCGAGAAATCCTCATACGAAAACGGACTTCGATGCTTTTGCTGCCAGCTTGGGAGCCGATATTATCAGCTACGCCCAGTTTGAACAGAACGGAAACGGCGACTTATTGGTCAACTGCACGCCTGTAGGCATGTTTCCCGACGTAACCGGCTGTCCCGTATCCGAAGGGGCTATCGCCAAGTTCCCGGCTGTCGTCGATATCGTATACAATCCGAAGGACACGCAGATACTGCAGATTGCCCGGCGTCACGGAGCCCGCGTGCTGAACGGCATGTATATGCTGGTCGCCCAGGCTATCGGTTCGGAGGAAATTTGGATGGGACGAGATATCGCTTCGTCTGTTATCGAAGAAATTGCGAAGGAGATGGAATCGTACTATGAATCGTGATACCAACATCATCATTATCGGAATGCCCGGCAGCGGCAAGACGACCTTTGGAAAGGCCCTGGCCGAACGGCTTGGCCGCGATTTTTACGACGCCGACGACGTCATCGTCGAACAAGAAGGCAAGACGATTCCCGAACTGTTCGCTGTCAGCGAGGATTGCTTCCGGGACGCAGAGATTCGGGCGACGCAGACGCTGGCCGCTAAGCGGGGCATTGTCGTCGCCTGCGGCGGCGGTGTCATAAAGCGCAGCGTCAACATTGAAATATTCAAGAAGACCGGCGTCGTCATTTTCCTGGACCGCTCTCCCGACGATATCGTAACCGACGTCGACGTAGCCAGCCGGCCCTTGCTGAAAGACGGCAAGCAAAAGGTCTATGATTTATATGACGAACGCATCGCCTTATACCGGGGTGCTGCCGACTATACCATGCCGAATCATAAAGATATACAAGACGTGCTGAATGATTTGGTGCATCTTATTGAAACCATATAAAAACAATAAAATCCCTTAGAGGCCAACTATACGCGGAGGCTGTCCAAGGGATTTTATTTATTATGGCTATAGTGAAATGGACTGTAGCGGATACTTTAAAATAACACGTCGCGGATGAAGTCGATGGGCATGTCCTTGCCGGTCCAGAGCTTGAAGGCTGTCGCACCTTGGTACAGCATCATGTCCAGGCCGTTGAAGTTGTGGCAGCCCATTTCTTCCGCCCATTGGAGTAGCTTGGTCCGGCGCGGCGCGTAGACCGTGTCCATGACGACGAGGCCGGGATGGAGATAGGTTTTATCGGGAATAGAGGCGATGCCTTCGAGGGGCTTCATACCGCAGGGCGTCGCGTCGATATAGATGTCGCTGCTGTCCAGCTCTTGGCGGAGGCGCTGCGTGTCGGCTAAGTCGTACAGGTTGACGATGCATTCCGTACGTTCGCGCAATTTGCCGACGATGGATTTTGCCTGCTCGAAAAACGCGTCCTTTCGGTTGATGATCGTCAGCTCGCGTACGCCGTCGAGGGCGGCCTGTACCTGAATGGCCGAGGCGGCTCCGCCTGCGCCGATGACGGTCATTTTTTTCCCTACGTATTCGACGCCGTGGGCTTTTAAGGCTTCCATTGCTCCAGTTCCGTCTGTGCTGGTGCCGGTCAGGACGCCGTTGTCATTGACGACGGTGTTGCAGGCGCCGACGATTTGCGATACGGGAGTCAGTTTATCGAGATACTGTATGATTGGCCCTTTGTTGGGCATGGACACGTTCCAGCCGCGGACTTTCATGGCCCGCAGGCCCTTTACCGTGTCTTCCAGGGTTGAGTTATCAATTTCAAAACAAACGTATACGTAGTCTAAGCCTAATTTTTTGAACGCTTCGTTGTGCATCGTCGGCGACATGCTGTGGCGTATCGGATATGCAATCAGCCCGATGAGTTCGGTATGGCCGGTGACGCGTTCGGTAACGGCGATCTTGCCCATGTAAAATTTCCTCCTGCTAGTAACACAATCTAGTTTACCATATGCGTAATCATGGCGGCGATATTTTTTATTATACCACATGAAGACAAAGAGCATAGTCGGACATGTACAGACAAAAGGGGCTGCGGCAGGGCAGCCCCTTTTGCTGTAGTATTCCGATAGAGATTAGAGATTAATGGAGAGCTCGTAAAATTTGCTGCAACGCAGTGACTTCCAGCTGGCCGGGAGCGGACGCTTTTTTGGCCGAGCCGAAGGTCAGGGCCGAGCCGAAGATTTCGCCGCTGATACGGCTGATTACGCCTAATTTGCCCATGGACATGGTGATGATCGGTTCGTCCGGGTATTGGGATTTGACTGCTTCCGTTGCCGATAAGAGGGTGAGCACGTCTTTGGCCGAATTCGGCATGCAGGCCAATTTAGCTACGTCGGCGCCCAATTTTTTCATGCCAATCAAGCGTTCCGTAATTTCTTCAAATGACGGCGTTTTATCGAAGTCGTGGTTGCTCATGACGACGGTGACGCCGTGTTCCTTGGCGACGGCCAGGGTCTGGCGGATGCTGTCCTGATTGCGGAAGTATTCCACGTCGACGGCGTCGACCTTGCCGCTGGCGACGGCGTACTGGATTAATTCAAAATAATATGCTTCCGGTACGGCTGTTTCGCCGCCTTCTTCCTTCGTGCGGAAGGTAAACAAGAGAGCGCTGTTCGGGAGCTCCCTGCGGACGGCTGCCAGGGCTTCGCCGACGGCGGGCAGGGAGATGACGTCTGCTAAGAAGTCGATGCGAAGTTCGACGACGTCGTACATTTTGTCTTGCAGATACCGGCATTCCTGTACCAATTCTTCGACGGAGCGTCCGACGATGGGGACGCAGATTTTAGGCATGCCGTTGTCGAGGGCGACGTTTCCAATTTTTACCATAATATATTCCTCCTGTAAGCTGTGTTTGACTATTGTGCAGGTTTTTCTTTCATGACGCTATTGTAGCGTATATAAATGACGCAGGCAATGATGAACCCGGCTAAGGCGATGGCTGCGTCCAGTCCCATGATGCTGTTGATGCCGCTGTCGGCCATGTAGCCCGTTACGACGGGGATCGTAAACGAGGCGATCGAGCCGGTCGTATAGAAAATGCCGGTCATCGTGCCTTTGCCCTTCGGGAACATTTCCGTCATCATGACCAGGCCGAGCTGCATGACCCCGCCGGCGGCGGAGAAGCCGACGATAAAGGAGAGTATGGGGGCCAGCGTACCCGACGGCATGAAGTACAGCCCGCTGATGGAAAGCGTGGAAATCAGCGTATACGCTACGAGTAGGGTAATGGGACGGATTCCTTTTTTCGTCACGAAGGCCGTGAAGAATACGCAGACCAAGGAGCCGACAGAATAGTAACTGATAAGGGAACGGGCGGCCATATCGGACATCTGGGCGACGGCTACGCCGTATTTCGTCAGCCACTGGCTGATGAGGTAGAACGTAGCCTGAGAAATATAGCCGTAGACGACGAAGGCAATGCCTTCAAGGTACCATTTGGATTTCGGAATCCAGGCCGCGGCTGCTTCGCCGCCGTCTTTCGCTGCTTCCTGTGCTGGATTCATCGACGGGAAGGACATTTTCAGCATGACGGGAATGTTGAAAGCCATGATGATGGCTGCTGCGACGAAGGACCAGCCGTACCAGGATTCGGTGGCCATGAGGATGCCGATGAACAGCGGCAGGAGGAACTGACCGGCCGAAATGAAGGCCTTTAATAACACCGTAGCCGTGCTGGCGCTTTCCGGGTACGATTCGATGAGGGCCGGATAGGTGCCGGCGTCTAAGAACGAGTTGGCAATGCCGGCTAATATGCCGAATACGCAGGCGACGACGGACGTCGGGCTGAGCAGGATGCCGACAAAGAAGGCGATATACGTCGCCATGCCGAGAAGTACGAAGGGCTTGCGGCCGTATTTATCCGATAATTTGCCCGATACGAACAGGACGATGAGGCGGCCGATGCCGAGCATGGAAATAACCCAGGCTACGTCGGCAATGCTCCCCCAGCGGGCGGCCAGGGAGTCCATATTTTGAGCCAGAATGATGACGCCGATGCCGTGTACAAAGTAGTTCAGGTACAGGCTGAGGCACAGGGGACGGTATGAATGTGTATGTTCCATGGAAATCTCCTTTGCAGTCAGCGATCCGTATTAGAACAATACGTCGCGAATGAAATCGACGGGCATTTCCTTGCCGGTCCAGAGCTTGAAGGCGGCTGCGCCCTGATAGAGCATCATGCCGAGGCCGTTGAAGTTTTTGCAGCCTACTTCGTCGCACCATTGCATGAGCTTCGTCTGGCGCGGCGCATAGACCGTGTCCATGACGATGAGATCGGGACGGAGGTAGCTCTTATCGGGAATGGCGACGACGTCTTCCAGCGGTTTCATGCCGCAGGACGTGCTGTCGATGTAGATGTCGGCGCTGTCCAGTTCTTCTTTCAATTTCGCGTGGTCTTCCAAGGGATAGATGTTGACGATGCAGTCCGTCCGTTCGCGGAGTTTTTGGACGGTCCGTTCGCCGTTGGCGTAAAATTCGTCGTCGCGGTTGAAAATGGTCAGTTCGCGGACGCCGTCGAGGGCTGCCTGTACTTCGATAGCCGTAGCCGCGCCGCCTGCGCCGATGACGACCATTTTTTTGCCGACGTATTCGACGCCTTCCGCTTTCAGGGCCTGCATGGCGCCGGTGCCGTCGGTAATCGTGCCGGTCAGGACGCCGTTATCGTTGACGACGGTATTGCAGGCGCCGACGATTTCGGAAACGGGCGACAGCTTATCGAGGTATTGCGTAATAGGTCCCTTATTCGGCATGGAGACGTTCCAGCCGCGTACCTTCATAGCCCGCAGTCCCTGTACCGTATCTTTCAGCGTCGAATTGTCGACTTCAAAGCAGACGTATACATAATCGAGGCCTAATTTTTTGAAAGCTTCGTTATGCATGGTCGGAGACATGCTGTGACGAATCGGATAGGCGATTAAGCCGATTAATTCCGTGTGTCCTGTTACGCGTTCAGTGATAGCAATTTTACCCATGATGTAAGTCCTCCTAAATGTGTTATAAAATGATTGAGTATGTACTAAAATTCACATCGTACGGCAGAAAAATAAGCGATTTTATATGTGCTGCCGCTAAGCGCTGCGGCAGCTGTAAATCTAAAATTATTTGTCGAAGCCGCCGATTTGGTCGATGGCGCTTAAAATATTACGGCCTATTTCTGTGCCATGGATGATCTGGCCGGTCTTGCGGCTGTTGCCGAAGTTGCAGAAGGGAATGCCGTGTTCCGCAGCGTATGCCTGGAAGGGATTGCCTTCCGGAATGTCCGGCACGAGGCCCATGCAGATGAAGCCGTAGTCGAAGGGATATTCTTCTGTCTGGCCGTCGTGAGAGGCGATAAATTTGTCGGCGCATACCTTTTGCAGGGCTGTGCTCAGATGCATATCTACGGGATGGGTTGCCAGCAGATCCTTAAAGGTCGATTTGGAAACGACGTCGGCGTCCTTTCCGAAGGACGGCATCATTTCGATCATCGTGACGTGCGCTTTCCGCAGGGTGAAAAATTCCATGACGTCGAGGCCGACAGCGCCGCAGCCGATGATGACGACATTCTTTCCTTCGGCGTTCTTTTCGAAATAGGGAATGTTATCCATAAAGCCGTAAATTGATTTTACGCTGGAGCCTTCGGCATCGGTCAGCTCGCGCAGCCCTTCGATAGGCGGCAGCATCGGCTTGGAGCCCGTAGCGGCGTATAAAATATCCGGATTTAATTCGTCGAGCAGCTCTTTCGTTGCCGTCGTATTCAGGTGAATCGTAAGGTTGGGCAGCTGGGCGGCGCGGTTTTCCAAGTAGGCCGGGAAATCTTCAATACGGCTCTTTTCGGGGAACCGGGCGATCTTGCGGGCCAGGCCGCCGATTTCGCCTTCCCGCTCCAGCAGCGTGACGCGGCAGCCTGCTTCGGCAGCTGTGCAGGCTGCTTCCAAGCCCGACGTGCCGCCGCCGACGACTACGACGTGGATGTCCCGCGTGACCTGTTTATTCTTGTATGCTTCGCCGTCGATGACGCTGGGGTTGATGGTGCAGCGGATGGGCTGGGATTTGGCGATGCGGTGGTCGGCGCAGCCGATGTTGCAGCTGATGCATTTGCGGATGCAGTCTGTTTTTCCGGCCTGTGCCTTGCGGGGCCAATCCGGATCGGCGATCAGGCCGCGGCCGATGGCGATGAAGTCCGTCTTGCCTTGGGCGATGACGTCGTCGCCGATTTGCGGATCGCGGATATTGCCCGATAAGATGACCAGCTTGCCGAACTTATTTTTTACCGCTTCGGACAGATAGGCGCGCCAAGCGTCAGGCAAATCGCACTTGTCGATCTGATACTGGATAGAATCGTTGATGGCGGCGGAAACGTTGATGATGTCGACTTCCGGCTCGATGTATTCGAGAAGCTTCATCGTATCTTCCAAGGTATTGCCGCCTTCGATGAATTCGTCGGCTGAGATGCGGAAGGAAATGGGGACCCAGGGGCCGACGGCTTTGCGGACCGCTTCGATGACTAAGCGGGCGAAACGGGCCCGGTTTTCGTAGGAGCCACCGAATTCGTCAGTCCGTTTGTTGTAGTAAGGTGACAAGAACTGATCGAGCAAGTACGAATGGCCGCCGTGGATTTCTACCATATCGAAGCCGGCTTGTACGGCTCGCTGCGCCGCTTCGGCGTATTTGTCTACAATGCCGAGAATTTCTCTTTTTGTCAGCGGGCGGGGCGCCGGATTTCCAGCTTTAGACGGAACGGACGATGCCGATACGGCCTGGAGGCCGTTCAGCCGTTCCGGGTAGGCTGAAGCGCCGGCGTGATTCAGCTGAATGGACGCTAAGGCTTCGTACTTGTGGATTTCTTCCGTTAATTCGTATAATCCGGGAATGAACTGATTGTTGTCGATGCGCAGCTGCTTGGTACCGTTTGTCGCCAAGGGATAATCGATGCAGGCGTTTTCGACGGTAATGACGGCTGCGCCGCCGCGGGCGCGAAGGCCGTAGTATTTTTTCATCTGTTCCGATACTTCGCCGGACAAGGTCGCTAAGTTAGAACCCATCGGCGGCATGACGACGCGGTTTTTAAAGGTCGTACGCTTTACCGTAAGCGGTTCAAACACGTGCGGGTAGTTCTGTTTCATGAACCAGATTCCTCCTTGATAGTTATATAACGTGAATGGATTGTGAAAAAACTAACTAATTTTTCTCTCGCCATTATTATATGAGAAGATAATTAATAGAACAATTTCCAAAAATCAATCAAAACAGTTTAAAAAGACTATTAAAAATGATACAATTAACGCATAAGGATATGTCGGCCATACGGTGGTCTTTGCGCCTGCATATGGCTTAACCATGCGGAACACCGGCGCAGTATGCAGCGATGGCGCCAGAAAGAGGATGGCCGATATCATAAATAAAAAGAACGACGCAGAAAAGATTCGGCTTATGACAGCGGGCTGATTAATAGAAGACTGCAATGAAATGAATACATAGCATCTATTGATAGAAGGAATTTTAGTTTATATATGCGTTTTATGTACAATGCGGAGGTACTTATGAACTTAAAGCAACTGCAATACTTTGTGAAATTAGCCGAAACGGAGCATTACCGCAAGGCAGCGGAAGAGCTATACATTACGGAGCCGAGTTTAAACCGGGCCATTCGTGAAATGGAAAAGGAATTGGGAATCCAAATGTTTGAAAAACGAGGCCGTAATATTTTCTTGAACAAGTACGGCCGCATTTTTCTTCCCTATATCACCCGTTCCCTTCAAGAATTAGAGAAGGGCATTCAAATTATGAAGGCCTATACGCGGCCTGACCAGGGAAATATTACGCTGGGCTTTGTGTATACGATGGGATATCTGACCGTGCCGGAAATGATTACGCAATTTCAGGGAATTGCCGACAACAAGGATATTTCCTTCGATTTTAAGCAAGGCACGACGACGAGCCTTATTCGGGCCTTGAAAGAGGAAACGCTGGATATCGTCTTCTGTTCGGCTGTGGAAAATGAGCCGGACGTATTGTTTTATCCGATTGCCGAAGAAGAATTGGTAGTCGTCGTACCTAAAGGGCATCCGCTCAGCAACCGCGCCTCTGTATCGCTGAAAGAATTGGAACCTTACCCCTTCATTTCCTTTACGCCCAGCAGCGGCCTGTATAAAAAAATTACCGGCTTGCTGGAAGACGCCGACTGCCATCCCCGCGTCGTGTGCCACATCGAAGAAGATAACGCCATGGCCGGCTTTGTCGCCATGGGGTACGGCGTAGCTATTGTTCCCAATTTTTACACCTTGCAGTACTATTCGTTAGACCGTATTCCCATTGCCGACCCAATTGAAGCGAGGTACCTTTTTATGGCCGTCAATCGGCAGGCCAATTTGCTGCCCGTCGTGGAACGGTTCCGTAATTTTGTATTGGCCCACTGGCATAGGAGTTCTATATGAAAAAAAGCAGGCTCTGTCGACGAGTCTGCTTTTTCTTAGGTTGCTGTACTTATTCTTTTGAAACTGTTTCTAGTCTGTGAATGTCTCCGACAATAAAAATGAATGAAAAAATGCCGATGGCGGCGATACAGCTGATGAAGATCATGGCGCCGACAAAGGAGCCGGTCATCTGCAGGATCACGCCGATGACGATAGGCGTAATGATGCCGGCTAAGTTGCCGATAAAATTGAATACGCCGCCGGCCAGGCCGATGGAATCGACGGGGGCGATATCGCCGACTGTACTCCAAATGATAGCGGCCATGCCTTGACCGAAGAAAGCGATGGACATGATGGCGATGATGGCATTCAAGGAATCTACATAGTTGGCTGTCATAATCGTCATCGAACAGAGAAGGCCGCAGATGATCGGCGTTTTCCGCGCTTTGGACAAGGTAGCGCCGCGCCGCAGCATGGCGTCAGACCAGTAGCCGCCGAGGAGGACGCCGCACAGCGCGCCGATGTAGGGAATGACGGCGTACAGGCCGGCTTTCAGCATGGGAAGCTGTTTGGCCATGATGAGGTACGTAGGAAACCAGGTGAGGAAGAAATACATGGTGCTCGTGTTGGCGAATTGTCCGAGGTAGACGCCTAAGAGTTGACGGTGGCGAAACAATTCCAAGACCTGGGTCCGGGAAATTTTAGCCGATGCCCCTGCCTTTTCGGCCAGGCCGCCGCCGTCGCGGATATAGGCCAGCTCGGCTTCATTGACGCCGGGGCATTCTTTCGGATCTCTATATAAAAAATACCAGAAAACGCTGGCGACGATGCCGATAGCGCCGGTAATGTAAAAGATTTCCCGCCAGCCGTGGTGTTCTAATATCCAAAACAGGAAGGGTGTTAAAAAGGCCAGGCCGATGAATTCGCCGGCCGTGTAAATCGACGTGGCTGTCGCCCGTTCTTTGGCGGGAAACCAGGCGGCGACGACGCGGCTGTTTGTCGGAAAGGCCGGTGCTTCGGCGGCGCCGATTGCCATCCGTATGCCGAATAAGGATGCAAAACTTTTGCTGAAGCCCATCAGCACGGTGAACAAGGACCAGAGAAATAAGGAGACCGCATAGGCGAGGCGCGAGCCGAAATGCTCCAAAAACCAGCCGCCGGGAATTTGCATGAGGCCGTACGCCCAGGCGAAGGCCGAAAACAGCAGGCCCATCGTAGCGGCGTCGAAGCCGAGTTCTGCGCTCATAGAGGGCGCGGCTACGGCCATGTTGGTCCGGTCCAGATAGTTTATCGCCGTCAGTATGAATAATAGGAAAAGCATAAACCAGCGTTTGCGGGTTCGTTTGGCAGAATGTCCCGTATTTGCATCCATAGGTGTTCCTCCTTTTAGAATGAATATATATTGTTCTAATTTTCACGTATTGAGAGAAACCTTTGCAGTTTGTTTCATTCACTGCGTTTATTGTATACCAAAGAGGGGCAGGGATACCATTATATTTTTGCGCACGAATTAGTAGACGATACGTATTGATTCTGCAATGTCAATAATATATATGATTTTATATAGAGGGATCGTCCATCAAGATGAGTTAAAAAGGGACGCATTGCATAGAAAACATCCCTTTGATACCTGTATAACAGCGGATATCACAAGGGATGCAAAGATGCGGTACGGCGTTACTGTCGGGAAAGAGAGGTGAGAATGGACTGCAGGGTTGCTGCGTCCAGCTGCCCCGGGGCCGAGGCTTTCCGGGCTGAACCGAAGGTAATAGCCGAGCCGAAGGTTTCGCCGCAGACGCGGCTGATGGCGCCGAGCTTGCCCATGGACATGGTGATAAGCGGTTCGTCAGGGTACAGGGACTTTACGGCTTCCGTAGCGGCTAGGAGCGTAAGGACGTCCTTCGGAGAATGGGGCATACAGGCGAATTTGACGATATCGGCGCCGCGTTTTTTCATGCCAATCAGCCGCTCTATGATTTCGTCATAGGACGGCGTCTTGTGAAAATCATGGCTGCTCATGACGACGGCGACGCCGCGGGCTTTCGCCAGGCGAAGCGTTTCCTCTGCGCCGGGACGGCTGCGGTTGTATTCTATGTCTACGGCGTCGACATATCCCGTTTGGACAGCGTACTTGTTCAAGGCAAAATAGTCGCTGTCAGACAGGTCCGCTTCGCCGCCTTCGGCTTTGGTGCGGCAGGTAAACAGCAACGGCGCGCCGTCTTTTTCCTGGGCCAGCGCCTGCAGTACGCTGCTGACGGAAGGGAAATCGGCTATGTTTTTGAAAAAGTCGATCCGCAGCTCCAATAAGTCATGCGGTTTGTCCTGTACATAGCGGCATTCCTGCACGATTTCGCTCAGCGATTCGCCGACAATGGGAATACATATTTTAGGGGTGCCGTTATCCAGCGTTAGATTTCTAATAGTAATCATAGACGGGCCTGTCCTCCGATACGTATTATAGTAATAAATACAACTTGTATCTTGCTATTGTATCGTATATATATGATAAAGGCAACGTATCGGATCATTTTTGACGCATAGAAAAAACGGAGTGACGCAGGAACATCGCCTCCTGCATCATTCCGTTTCTTTTGTTGGATGATTCGTTTGTATATGGGTTTAAGTTACCGCAAGATAGAGCCGGAAATAATCATCTGCTGTACCTGGTTCGTGCCTTCGTAGATCTGGGTGATCTTGGCGTCGCGCATGTACCGTTCTACAGGGTATTCGCGGGTGAAGCCGTAGCCGCCGAAGACCTGTACGGCGTCTGTCGTGACCTGCATAGCGATGTCGGAAGCGTATTTCTTAGCGATAGCTGCGTCCATGGAGTAAGACTTCACGTCGGGCTGGCCCATCTTCCAGGCAGCTTTGTATACGGCGAGGCGAGCCGTTTCAATCTTGAGCTTCATGTCAGCGAGCATGAAGGCGATGGCCTGTTTCGTAGCGATGGGTTTGCCGAACTGAACGCGTTCTTTTGCGTATTTCACAGCTTCGTTATACGCGCCTTCTGCAATGCCGAGAGCCTGTGCGCCGACGCCTACGCGGCCGCCGTCAAGGGTCATCATAGCGATCTTGAAGCCTTCGCCTTCCTTGCCGAGGAGGTTGGCTGCCGGAACTTTGACGTTCTGGAATACGAGTTCACGCTGTACGGAAGCACGGATACCCATTTTAACTTCTTCTTTGCCGTAGGTGAAGCCTTCCATGCCTTTTTCAACGATGAACGCGCTCATGCCCTTCGCGCCCTTGGATTTGTCCGTAGCTGCGAATACGATGGTTACGTCGGCTTCGCCGCCGTTGGTGTTGAAGACCTTGGAGCCGTTGAGGACGTAGTAGTCGCCTTCCTTAACAGCCGTGGAGGAGCCGTTGAGGGCGTCCGTGCCGGCGTTCGGTTCGGTCAAGCCGAAAGCGCCGAGCTTCGTGCCTTCTGCCAGGGGTTTCAAATATTTTTCTTTCTGTTCCGCCGTGCCGAACTTCCAGATAGGCCAGGAGCAGAGCATGGTGTGAACTTCGAAGCTCAGGGCGATGGAGGGGTCGACTTTAGCGACTTCTTCGCAGGCAACGGCCAGGCTGAGGAAGTCGGCGCCAACGCCGCCGTTTTCTTCTTCCCAGGGAATGCCGAGGAGGCCGAGGGTGCCCATTTCATCGAGGATAGCGCGGTCGAAGACTTCTTTTTCGTCGCGTTCCTTGACCGTCGGGGCCAATTTCTTTTCAGCGAAATCTTTCGCGAGGTTTGCAATGTCTTGCTGCATTTCTGTGAGCTTAAAATCCATGAGTTGTAATTCCTCCTAAATATAAAATAAGTAAATATATGTAAACGCCAAGGCCGGCTCCTTGAAGGCGCGTAAGCCTTGGCGTTATACAACGATGTGAAAGAATTAGAGCATTTCAGAGAATGCCTGAATACGGGTACGCATCTGTTCCAAAGACGGCGATTCCAAATCGACGTCGAGAACAGTATAGCGAAGTCCTGCTTCTTCAAATTCGACTTTGTAGATAGGATAATCGAATTCTTCGGGGTCGCAGAAGCGCATCAAGCAGACGACAACAGCGTCGGCGTCGTATTTTTTCGCCATGTCGATGAGCATTTGTCCACGCGGTTTGTCCGGGTTCATGGCCAAGGGGCAGCCGTCAAAGTCCTGCCACCATTTAGCAAGCTGTTCCAATGGATCGATGCCGGAGGGAACGTCGTTGCGGTATTGGCGCGATTCCTGAGCCAAATCGTCGGCGACGACGGCCATGTTGAATTCGCTGAAGATGTCTAGGAATTCGTCCGGTTCAGCCATGATGCCCGACAGAATAATCTTCTTGCCCTTCCAGGGCTGTACCGGTTCGGCCTTTACGGCGTCGATCAGCTGACGGACTAAGGCTGTGTGTTCGGCTTTATCCATGAACCAGCGGGCTTTGATGACGTCATGGCGTTTTACCGGCGTAAAGATTTGCGGATACTGGGCGGCGACTTCGCAGAATTCGCGCATGACGCGGCGGTTTTCGTTGTAGACTTTGATTGCTTCCTGGAGAGCCATGTCGCTGATGGTTACGCCCAGGATGCGTTCCAATTCGCTGCGGACGTGTTCGTATTCGCCTTTGAGGAAATCGACGGCGGCGTCGATTTTACGGTTCTGCGGATGCGTAAATACGATGACCGGCGCTTTGCCGTGCCATTTCTGGCTCATGCAGCGGAGCGTGTCGCAGGGAACGGAGAAGATAACCGCATCGAGACAGTCGTACGTTCCGTTGAGCTGCAATTCCATGTCGGCCTGCATGAGGGAGCAGGCGAAGGGCGGCAAATAGGTGCGGGCTGCGGAAATCTGCGGTTTCTGTGCGCCGAAGAGTCCGACAGGGAGATAGCCTGCGGCGTATACGATTTCTTCCGGTGCATAGTAGGGCATAATGCCGACGAGGCCCTTGCCAGTGTTCTTTTTATATTCTAATACCGTTTTTTTCGGATGGTTTGCTACGTCTTGAAATTTGCTGATCAGTTCATCAATATGGCTCATTAGTGATTGCCTCCTTCGTTGGCTTTCTTTTCATTCATCATTTCGCACAATGCTTCGACACGCGTGTCAAACTGCGCTTCCGAGAAATTGCGGGGGTCCGTCTGGTCGCCGTCGAAAATGACGTAGGGGACGCCGAGGTTCTTCTGGATGCGTTTGCCGCCTTCGTCGTTTAAGAGGCTCATGTTCTTGCAGGAGCGGTTCTGGTGCATGATGAGGCCGTCGCATTTGCCGTCGCGTACTACGCTTTCCAAGACTTCGCCGCGGCGTTCGAGACAGCAGTTGATGTACGTACGCGTATAGGCTTCGGCCATGGATTCGAGGTTGCCCGGTTCGTACGAAACGTCCCACATGCCGGGATATGCCGAGCCGGTCATCAACGCGCCCTGATTCTTTAAGGCTTTGAACGTATGACCCAACGCGATCCATACGGCGATGCCTTCCCAGGTTACGCGGGTCTTTTCGTTTTCGCCAAAAGCGTATTTTTTAGCGGCTAATTTAGCGTCTAATTCTTTGATGAGCTTGTTGAAGGTGATTTCAGAGTAATTTAAGGAACGAGCCGCCACGGCCAGGCCCATGTAGTTGAACAGGTCGAAGCCGTTTAAGGGAGACGGTTTATACGTCAAATACGTGGCAATTTTGTTCCAGGCTGCGATAGAACGCTGTGTCTGTTTCTGTACTTCGAAGAATTTGTCATAGTCGAAGGGACGGCCGCATAATTCTTCGAGCTGTTTGATGGCGTGCTTGAATTCGCCGACGATATACTGTTTGGCATGTTTGGTAACGGGATATTCGTGGTTAAACGGAACGTCGATGGTAATTAAGGGAATGTTCAGTTCCTTGGCCATGTTTTCATACCATTTGAGCAAGGTGTTGCAGATGTTGTTGCAGGTCAGGATGACGTCCGGCAAGGGGATCGGCGAAGCGGGGGAGTTTTTCAGGGCTTCCGGCGTTTCACCTGTCAGGGCCTGCTGCTTGAGGAGCTCCATGTAGCCCATGTTGACGCGGCAGTACGAACAGATATCCTGGTTGTAGCCTTTGTTTTCAGCGACTTCAAGCATAGCCGGCGCGCCGTGGCGGGCACCGATGCCGGCAGCGTGGGTTTCAGGATATACGATGGCAATGTCCATAGCGGTGCAGAATTCGGGAGGTGCTACGGAAGCGGACCAGCAGACGAGGCGGCCTTCTTTTTTTGCGATGCGGGCGTCTTCGTCTACTTTCGGCAGAAAATAGCCGAGAGCGTCTTTAGCGCTCATGCTTTCAATATCAATCGTTTTTTCTTCACTCATTGAGATCTCTCCTTTGTTATTTGGTGACTTTATCATAGGCAATCAATGCGGCGCCCAGTGCTCCGACTACCTGGGGGTGCAGGGCTACATTGACGGGAATGCCTAATTCTTTGGATATAGCGTCTACGACGCCGGCGTCGCGGGAACCGCCGCCGGTCATGGTAAGGTCGGGACCGACGCCGACGCGGCGGACCAAGGCGCTGGCCTTGCTGGCGATAGAGCGGTGCACGCCGGCGACGATGTCTTCCTTCGGGACGTTTTTAGACAACAGGGAAATGACTTCCGATTCGGCGAAGACCGTGCAGGTGCTGCTGACAGGGGCCGGGTTTTGTGATTTAAAATACCAGTCGCCCATATCGGACATAGGGATTTCCAATACCTTGGACATGACATCGAGGAAGCGGCCCGTGCCGGCGGCGCATTTGTCGTTCATGGCGAACTGCATGACCAGGCCCTGTGTATTTAGTTTTATTGCTTTTACGTCCTGGCCGCCAATGTCAAGAATCGTCGTCGTGCCGGGGCATTCGAAGAGGGCTCCCTTGGCGTGGCAGGTGATTTCGCTGACTTCGCCTTTGGCGCAGTCGACGTTGAAGCGCCCATAGCCCGTCGCAATGATATGGGCCATGTCGTCCATCGTAAGGCCCGTGCCGGAGAAGACGTCTTCCAGAACGCGTTCCGGCCCTGTCGACCCCGTGCCGATTTCCACGACAGCGTGGGATATGATATGTTTTCCATTTTCTAAAATGACGGCTTTGGACGACGACGAGCCGACGTCGATTCCAAGAGTATACATGGGTTTCATCCTTTCTGGCTTGCGTTGTTATTTTTCAAAGGGATTAGGGTTGCTGCGGTTGATCGGGGCGATGGTCTGAACATATTCGACGAGGATGCCCTGATTGGTGCTGGGGCGGCGGAAGTTGACGATGATATCGTCAGTGCCTAATACAGCTTTCTTTTCCAGCATGCAGCCGGGGCATTCTTTTTCCATATGCTGACGGACGGCTTCTACGTCGTCGACTTCAAAGGCGATATGGGCGATGCCGCCTTTACCGTCGTTGAATTTCGTCAGGACGCCTTCGCGGGGGATAATCATTTCCAGCGGCGTGCTGAATTCGCCCTTCTTCGTAAAGATGAGGTCGGCGTGATAGGCATCGACGAAGCCGGCGTAATCGACTTCAAGGCCGTTGGCTTTGATAAAGGCTTCGGCTTTTTCCATCGTCGGGAGGACGATGCCGACGTGGTGGAGTCGCATAGGATGCCACGACGTATTGATCTTGCCATCTTCTCCCATGGATTCGAAGGGATTGACGCCGCGGCCCGTAATAGGAGCCGTTGTCTGAACATATTCGACGAGAATACCCTGATTGGTGCTGGGGCGGCGGAAATTGACGATAATATCGTCGGTGCCTAAGACGGCTTTCTTTTCCAACATGCAGCCGGGACATTCAGCTTCCATTTCCTGGCGGACAGCTTCTACGTCGTCGACTTCAAAAGCGATATGAGCGATGCCGCCTTTGCCGTTATTGAACTTCGTCAGCACGCCTTCGCGAGGGATGATCATTTCCAAGGGGCTGCTGAACGGGCCCTTTTTGGTGAAAATCAAGTCGGCGTGATAGGCGTTGACGAATCCGGCATAGTCGATTTCCAAACCGTTGGCTTCGATGAAGTCATGCGCTTTCTGCAGCGTCGGCAATACGATGCCGACATGGTGTAATCTCATTGGTTTCATACGTATTATCTCCTTACTATCTTTAAATAATTAATTCTTTAATCCCATCGGACCCTCCTGGAAAATTCGGGCATCCATGATCTTGTAATCTTCGATAATGGGTTTAAAGTCCATGTGGGCGAGGATGTCTTTTTCTACGTCAATGCCGGGAGCGACTTCGATAAGTTTTAACCCTTTTTCGGTCAATTCAAAGACGCATCGTTCTGTAATATAGAAGACATGCTGACCGCGACGAGCAGCGTATGCGCCGTTGAACGTAATCTGATCTACGGCATCGACGAATTTCTTCGATTTACCTTCTTGTATGATACGTACTTGGCCGTCTTCCACAGCAATTTTTAAGCCGCCGGCTGTAAAGGTGCCGCAGAAGAATACGTTCGGCGTTTGCTGGGAAATATCAGGAAAACCGCCGCAGCCGGCGATATTGGTGCCAAACTTGCTGACGTTGATGTTGCCTGTTTTATCGCATTGCGCCAAGCCTAAAAAGGCCATATCCAAACCGCCGCCGTCGTAGAAATCAAATTGGTAGGTGTGATCGATGATGGCTTCGGCGTTTCGCGTTGAGCCGAATTGCGCGCCGCCCTGGGGCACGCCGCCGATGGCTCCGTTTTCCACCGTTAAGGTAATCGTATCGGAGATGCCTTCTTCATCTGCGATGGAAGCGACATATTCCGGTGCGCCTACGCCGAGATTGACGATGGCGTTTTCCTTCAGGAACAAGGCACCGCGGCGACCGATAATTTTCTTGGCGCTCATAGGAAGCGCTTCGCTAGCTTCGCCTAAGGGGGCGCGACGTTCACCGCACAGCGTCGGATCGTATGCACAGCCAAAGGCCTGTTCATGGTCGGCTTCGTCGGCGACTACGACGTAATCGACGTAAATCCCGGGGATTTTTACGAGGCGCGGGTCCAAGTTGCCGTGTTCGACAATTTGTTTAACCTGAACGACGACGATGCCGCCGCAGTTATGAACTGCCTGGGCTACGGACGTATTTTCCAACGGAGCTACTTCTTCTTCCATCGTAATATTGCCGCATTCGTCGGCATATGTACCGCGCAGGAAGGCGACGTTGATTGGGAATGTCGGGTAGAAAAGCTGTTCCTGTCCTTCGATTTCCAACAGTTTTACAATGTCTTCCTTTGTAACGTCATTGAGCTTGCCGCCGCCTTGACGAGGATCGAGGAAAGTACCGAGACCAATATCGGTAAACACACCGATTTTATGGCCAGCCAAGGCTCGGAACCAATGAACTAACGTGCCTTGAGAGCAGTTATACGCTTCGATTTTGTTTTCTACGGCCAACTTGCCGATTGCCGGCACCGTTTGGTAGTGACCGATAATAATACGCTTCAATAACCCTTCGTGGGCGAGATGTTCACCGCCGCGGCCATCGCGTTTTCCCTGCGATGCGGCGTACATATACGTCAGATTTTTAGGAGAGCCTGTTTCTAAAAATCGTTTTTCCAAGGCTTTGGTCAAAGCCTCGGGATGAGCGCAGCTGACGAAGCCGATAGACGTTATGGTATCGTTATCTTTGACCAATTCGGCTGCTTGAGATGATGTGATAACTTTCACTTTTTTCATAACATAAAATTCCCCTTCCCCTTTTTGTCTTAAATCGCATAAAATACAGAACTATTGCTATATTAGAATTCTTATAGAGAACTATTTATTGGAAAATATAATTCTTTATAAGAATTATAAAAAAACAAAGTTAGAAAACAATTGATAAAAAAATCACATGTTTAATTACTTGAGAGAATTATACTATGGAAAAATCAATAACGTCAAGGAATAGATAAGGAGAAGTATGGAATCTTTAGTCAATAACGATATGCAATGAAGGGAAGGAAAAGACGAATATAGCGGCGAATAAAGAAATAACGCTGCTTTTTGCCTGTATGAAAGATGGGATAAGACGTTCGTAACGTTGTTCTGTAGTACGTGAATCTTTTCTATATATTATATTAATTTTGTACAAATATGCTGCGCTGCTGGTGGATATATGTGGTGCGGCAGTATGAGAACGCCCAGTAAACGCCCAGTATACTAGCATTATATTTCTTTCTTTTTTTGAATGGTCAGAATGAAAAAAGTATATCGATTTGCTTGCGACAGGCTGTGTTTATAATATTTAAGAAGATAAATAGGCGGCTTGGGCTTTTGAGCCTATGTTTTTTCTGATAAATAGGCGGATATTTTGGAATAGAATCGTGTCGTGTCAAAAGCAAAGAAAAATTTAATTTATAATTCCATGGAATTCCAGAAAAGGCAACAAAATGAATTGAAAGCGTGCTGATAATGATATAATTTCATTTTAAACGCTATTTGGTGTATGACATAATAAAAAATATAGTATGGAATCGGGGCGTGAAATCCTTTTTTCTAATAAATCGTAAAAGTTTTTGTATGTGACCAGAAGATAAGGATTCGGGACAAACCTGTCGGAGAGGAGACACACATATGAATATAGACCATTTTATCTATTTCATCGAAACCGTAAAAAAACAAAGCTTTACGAAAGCGGCCGAATCGTTGTTTATCAGCCAGTCGACGATCAGCAAGGCCATTCGTTCGCTGGAAAGAGCCTATGATACGGAATTAATTGACCGGACGGCGAAAAAGTTTAAATTAACCTCTGCCGGCGAAATCTTTTACCATGGTGCCGTAAAGATCGTGTCGAATTATAAATCGGAAACGGAAGTGCTGTCGGCGCTGCTGAAATCGGCGCGGGGAACCCTAACCTTAGGCGTTCCGCCGGTTACCATTACGGTCGTATATTCTATTCTGCATCAATATCAATCCATGTATCCGGCCATTAATCTTCAGATATCTGAAGTAGGGGCGCAGACGGCCTATTCTATGGTCAAAGCCGGTGCCGTAGATATGGGTATCCTGATTCAGCCCTTTGTCGACGATGACTTCGTGCAGATCCCCTTCCTGCAGTCCGAAGCCGTATGCGTCGTGCCGCCGGGACACCGCCTGGCTGAATACGATTCGATTTCCTTTAAGCAGCTAGCCCAGGAGGATTTTTATATACGGCGAATTGTCAAGCTAAGTGCAACTTTTTAGAGTAATGTACTTCGTATGGCGTTTTGTATCCTAAACATTTTCGGGGACGGCGATTTAGTTCTGCAAAAACAGCTTGCACATAGGCTTCTGGAACG
>NZ_NQXW01000018.1:0-45823 GCF_002287425.1 Megasphaera sp. ASD88
CGTTCCAGAAGCCTATGTGCAAGCTGTTTTTGCAGAACTAAATCGCCGTCCCCGAAAATGTTTAGGATACAAAACGCCATACGAAGTACATTACTCTAAAAAGTTGCACTTAGCTTGACAATTCGCCGCTTTAAAAACTCTTTTACCCGAATCGTCTTCTTAATTGCTTCGGGAAGAATATCTTCTCGTACTAAGTAAAATTTGTAGTCTTTTTCTTCCTTCATGTCTGTTTCCTCCCTGCAAAATAGAAATACGTCTGCTGCAGCCCCTCAAGCAGCTTAGTCGCCGGACGCCAGCGCAGTGTCTGCTTCGCCAATGCATTATCCAGAGCCGAGCGGTAAATATCGCCGCTGCGGGCCTCTGCATAGGAAACGGGCACGGCTGTCTGGGAAAAATAAAACAGGATTTCCTTCAGCGCGTTAACCGTCGTTTCGATGTTGGTGCTGATATTATAGATTCCCGACGGCGCCTTTTCATCCATGGCGGCCATGTTGGCCCGGACGACGTCTTTGACATAAATAAAATCGCGGGACTGGTCGCCGTCGCCGAATATGGTAATCTCCCGGCCTTCTGCAATAGCGTCGGAAAAGATATAGACGACGCCGCCTTCGCCGTGGCTGCCCTGGCGTTCGCCGTAGACGTTGGAGTAGCGCAGAATTGCATAGGAAAGGCCGAACACGTCATGGTACATCTGAATATACTTTTCAGCCGTCACCTTCGTCAAACCATAAAAGGATGTTGGCTGAAGGGGCGCGTTTTCTGCCAGCGGCACCTGCACATTGTCCCCATATACGGCAGCCGAAGAAGAAAAGAGAAATTTTTTCACGCCAAACTGCCGGCATAGCTCCAATACATTCAGCAGCCCCATGATGTTGAGTTCTGCATCCTCACGGGGGTGCTCCATCGAATAGGGCACCAAGGTCTGCGCTGCTTCATGAAAGACGATGTCAAAAGCACCGTCTGCAAAAATACGGGCCAGCTCGTCCTTCTGCAATATATCCATTTCATAAAATACGGCCTGGTCATGGACGTGTTCCCGGCAGCCGGTACTCAAGTTGTCTACTACGACGACATGATGACCGGCTTCGACGAGACCGTCAACCAGATGAGAGCCAATAAATCCGGCTCCGCCTGTTACTAATATGTTCAATATATGTCACTCCCTGTACTGCATTTACGGCAGCTGGCCGTAATGGATTGGTTCTATATTCTGCTCTTTCATGAGCTGCCGTATGCGCGGCGAGATTAACGCATGAAATTCCTCTTCCCAATGATACCCCCAGGAAAAGGATTTGGAAAGAACGGCCGTGCTCCGCCCCGGATGCATCATGATTTCATGGACGCCGAAAGGCATATACCGCAGGATATGCGCTAAGTTCGCCTCGGTCATATGACCGCCATCGACCATGCCCCAAAAATAGTCCGTCGTCGTAAACCGAAGACGCTTGACATCGGACATGGCTTTTCTCGCCAAATACGTCAAACCGTCCCGCCCCATGACGCGACCCGGACTCGCCGCCATGACTTTAAACGAATAGGATTCCTTCGGAATGCGGAGACGATGGAGGCCGTATTTTTTCATCAAAGCCTGCACGATCTTCCACACCGGCGGCAGCATATGCATGTGCTGATGGCTGTCGACGTGGGTAACGTTCAGGCCGGCGCTCATGATTTTTTCCATCTGCGCATCCAGCTCCCGATATACCTGCTCGAAGTCTATCCGGCCCGTCCACATACGCTTTACGAGAGGGACGTAGCTTTCCGGCAGCAATCCGTTGTCGTCGACTAAGGTCGGAACTTCTTTCGGCGATAACACCGGCGGCAAGGCGCCGACAAGGCACAAATGAATGCCGACGCCAAGCCCGGGATATTGCCGCGCCAACGCGGCGGCCTCGTCAAAAGCCGGCCCCGACGCCAGGAGCGATGTGCTCAGCAGCAGTCCTTGCTCATAGGCCTCTATGACGGCCCTGTTTACTTCCGTATGAATGCCGAAATCATCGGCGTTGATAATTACTCTGTTCATCTCAGGTCACCGTAAAAAATCGAAATTTTTAAAATTCAATTTCCCTACGCTGGACAATTCACCGTCGCCGTAAGTCTTTCGGAAGGCGGCAATAGCCGAAGCGATGCCCATATAGGCTCCCTTGGGAAAGGTCATGCCGTACTGCTGAGCCAAACGGGCCATGGCGTCGACGAAAGCCTGCCGGGCCAGGATAGATGCCGCCGCGACAGCCGTATCCCGTTCGCCCTTCGTAACCTGGATGATTTGATGTGACGATGCTTCGTCTTGCAGTTCAGCTAAAACATATTCCTCTTTACCGAACTTATCGACTATTATACATGGACATTCGTATTTTGACAATAGTACACGTATGTTATGTCCATGTATACTGCCCAGGAGATGGTTTAAATTTTTTCGTCTTTGCTTAAAGGCCTGGTACCGGGCGTTATATTCCTCCGGCATGAGAACGGAGACGACGCAGCGGTCTCCCAGCATCTCCCGTATCTCTGCAGCCAGACGGGCAATCGCATCGTCCGTCAGCATCTTGCTGTCGCAGACGCCGAGACGGCGGAGCGGCACTTCTTCATCAGCCTGAATCAGGCAGGCCGCCGCGACCAGCGGTCCGAATACGTCGCCCTTCCCCGATTCGTCGCAGCCCATCCAGCAGGAAATTCCCTGCGGATGCAGCCCCTCTGCGCCGCCCTGCGGAGCTGCGGCGGAAAGGGCCGCCCTTTCGCCCGTCGCCAGCGCCGTCAGGGTCTGCTTCAGCTCCCCGTCCTTTCCCTGCACGACGACGGACAGGCCTTTTTTGCCGTAGTAAAAATTGACCGTCCCTTCGGCAGTCCCCTGGGCGCAGACGACTTGATGCCCATAGTTTATATCCTTTTCCCGCACGCAGCGAATCTGCGCTGCGGCGAGCTTACCCTTAAAATCTTCAACGATTGGTTGCAATTTTACATCCATACAGTCTATACGCCTCTTCCTTTGCCTTTCGCTGCCATTCCTTCAGCGCCGTCCCGGTCCGCGCGGCAGCGGCGCGGCAGTCGTCGTATTCGGCGGAAATATTGGTGACCTTTCCGCCGTATGAGCTTATCTTACAGCGAATCCGTTCGCCGTCTACGCAAACCGTCTCGATTTCCCGGCTGCAAATCGTGCGCCGAACAGGAAAATACCGGATGCCGATGGACGTCGTTTCGGCAAAAATAAGAGAAGCCGCCGCCTCGATCATCTCTTCCGGGCACAATACGCACAGCATAGACGCCATGCGGCATTTCTTCATCATCATGGGCATAGCCCACACGTCGTTAACGCCCAAGTCCAGCAGCTTTTGGAATACGTATTCCATGTTCTGCGGATTCATATCGTCAATATTGGCTTCTATCTGCCACAGCGTTTCCATGGCCTCACCTCATCCGATTGATCATATCGGCCATGCGGCCGGCGCCGAAACCGTTGTCGATATTGACGACGGACACGCCGGCGGCGCAGCTGTTGAGCATAGCCAGCAGAGCTGACAAGCCATGGAAATTAGCGCCGTAGCCGATGCTCGTCGGCACGGCGACGACCGGTTTGTCTACGAGGCCGCCGACGACGCTAGCCAAGGCACCTTCCATACCAGCAACGACGACGCAGACGTTAGCCCGGCGGATCTCTTCGCTGCGATTCAGCAGGCGGTGCAGGCCGGCAACACCGACGTCGTAAATGCGCTCTACCTTATTTCCCATGATTTCCGCCGTCAACGCCGCTTCTTCGGCAACAGGAATATCGCTGGTACCGGCGGTGATGACGGCGATGACCCGGTCGCCGTTGACGACGGTTTTATCCTTAAACTGGTAGACCATGCGGGCCAGTTCGTCGTACTGCGCGTCGGGGATTTCCGGCGCAAGCTTGTCATACACGTCTTTGGAAGCCCGCGTGCCGATGACGTTATCATACTGCTTCATGAGAACGCGCAGAATCTGCACCGACTGTCCGACAGTCTTTCCGGCACAGTAGACGACCTCCGGAAAACCGCACCGCTTCTGGCGCTGTAAATCCAGATTAGCAAAACCCAAATTAAGAACAGACGGTTCATCATGCTGCAAAGCAGCTGTTGCTGCTTCCAGTGTCAGCGCGCCCTCCTTATACTGCTGCAAAATCATTTCTATCGTATTATTCATCATATTTCTCCTTAAATCCATTTGCTTCCCAGGCCTTATACACAATAACGCCTACAGACATGGAAAGATTCAATGATTCCGTATCGCTGCGCATAGGAATGGTCAGCACCTCGCTGCACTGTTCAATCAGCGTATCAGATAAGCCGTTTCCTTCATTGCCGAAGGCCAGTACGACAGGCCGTGCATACGCCGCCTGAGCGTACGATGTTGTCCCCTGCGGTGCTGTTCCCAACAAAACCCTCCCCTGCTGACGGCAAAATTCAATCAGCTGCGCTTCACTGACATCCTGCACAATAGGAACTTTGAATATGGCTCCCATAGCACTGCGGATGGTCTTGTCATTATATACGTCGACGCTGCCTTCGCTCAGCAAAATCGCCGCGGCATTCGCCGCTGCCGCCGTCCGGATAATCGTCCCTAAATTTCCCGGGTCCTGAACGGCCTGCAAATACACGACGGCCTGACGCGGCGCAAGGCCATTCAGTTCGTCGAGAGACACTGTGACATATGGCAGCATCGCTGCGATACCCTGCGGCGCTTTCGTGTCCTTCAGCTTGTCGTACACGCTGTCCGTCACGGAAAAAAACGTCCAGTCCAGGGCCCGCCCCATGTCGTATATGTCTTGAAACTTCTCATGTTCCCTGCCCTTCGGCGAAAGAAAGCAAACGGCGCGGCGAATGCCGCTTTCCGCTGCATCTCTGACGACGCGCATTCCTTCGACGAAGACCATCCGCTCCTGCTGCCGTCCCTTTTTCTGCTTCAGCGAGCAGGCTTTTTTGATCCATTGATTGTCGCGGGACGTAATGGATTTCATCGTTTCATACTTGTTTTCCTGCATATCTGACTCCTCTGCCCATAACTTAAATAAGTGCAATACCCCTCTGGATATTGCACTTATACTGCGTATCTGCCTTACTTCGTCTCATCCTGCCGGTTGGACTGCAGTAAGCTGTCGCGATTCTGCTTGATGCTGGACAAGGTCTTTTCCAACGTCGATTCGACGTATTTCAAGACGTCGCCGGCGTATGTAATGGAACTGCTCTTCAATTCTTCCGAAGACTGATTGGCGTCCAGAATAATCTGATTCGCCCGTTTCTGCGCCTGGCGCACCAGTTCGCTTTCTTCCGTCAATTTGGCAATATAGTCCTTGGCCTGCGCCACCATGCTGTCGGCATGATGCTGCGCGTCGGCAATAATCTTATCTTTTTCGGCCAGTACCTTTTTCGACTGTTCCAGCTCAGCCGGCATGGATTCCTTCAAGTCGTCGATGATCTGCAGGAGTTCTTCTTCCTCAATCATCTTTTTATTCGTAAAAGGCACCTTCGATGCGTTCATTACCAAGCTTTCCAAATCTTCCAACAATTTATCCGAATTCATGTCTTCCACCCCTACGCCTGATATTTATCTTTGAACTTTTCTTTCAACTTCTGTTCTACGTACGCGGGCACCATGTCGTCGAGCTTGCCGCCGAAGCACGCCAGTTCGCGGATGCCTGTAGAGCTGATAAAGGAATACTTTGTACTCGTCATAATAAATACGGTTTCAATATCCGGTTCGACTTTTTTCATGAGCAGCGCCCGCTGGAATTCGTATTCAAAATCGCTGAGGGCCCGCAAGCCGCGTATAATGATCGTCGCGCCGTGTTCGATGGCGTATTCGTTCAGCAAGCCATGAAAGCTGGCTACTTCGATATTGGGAATATGACGCGTCGTTTCCCGAAGCATGTCTTCCCGTTCCTCCATCGTAAACAGCGGCTTTTTCGACGGATTTTCAAATACGGCGATAATAAGCTTATCTACTAATTTGCTGCTGCGTTCAAAAATATCAATGTGTCCATTCGTCACGGGGTCGAAGCTGCCCGGACAAATTCCGATTTTCACGATTCAATTCCTCCCTGATGCCTGCGGATAAAGGCGATGCGCGTATCCTTTCCATAGGCTTTTTCTCTGATGATCTCATACAGCAGGCTGTCTGCTATCTCTTCGTCCCTGCTGTGTTCCATGAGAAGTAATCCGTCAGGAGCCAGCAAATCGTATTGACATATTAAAGCAATCGTACTATTCACCAAATTCTTATTATACGGTGGATCCGCAAAAATATATTGAAATTGACGTCCCTGCAGCCGCGCCAAGGCCTTGCCGGCCTCCATGCGGAGGATTTCATACTGCCCGCCAAAGCCGCACAATTCGGCGTTCTGCCGAATCAGGGCCTGCGTGTAGTGGTCGATAAACACGCAGTGCGCCGCGCCGCGGCTCAGGGCTTCCAGGCCCAAGGCTCCCGTGCCGGCAAAGATGTCCAGCACAGAAGCACCTTCCAGCACGCCGTTGGCCAATATGTTGAACAAGCTTTCCCTCGTACGGTCCAGCGTCGGCCTCGTCAGCATGCCTTTCGGCGATTTCAATATTCTCCCTTTTGCACTGCCGGATATGATTCTCACATAATCACCTGCTCGTACACAAACAATTATACACGTTTTTCTTTACATATCAAATAGCAAAGGCCCATAAGAAAAAGAAAATTTTTCCTTAGTTTTTCTTGATTCTCTCTACCTTCAGCTCCCGTCCCTGCATGAGGCGGATGATGTTGTCCTTATGGCGCACGACGACGAGGACGGCCGCAATCAAACCGAATATCGTAAGCGGCAGGGGCTCGTCGAAGAAGTACATCAAAACCGGCACCAGTACGGCGGCGACGATAGAGCCGAGAGATACGATGCGCGTCGCCGCGACGATAGCACACCATATGGCGAAGACGATGAGCGTTTCCCAAGGAGCCAGGAACAAGATGATGCCCAGACCGGTGGCCACGCCCTTGCCGCCTTTAAATTTCAGGAAAATAGAGCAGGAATGGCCGACGAGAGCCACGCAGCCGCCGAGCACCATGAGGTAGATGCGCTGGTCTTCCGGCATGGCCATCGCCGAAGCGGCGACTTGTCCCAAATACACGCCGAGCATACCCTTGGCGACGTCCAGGATGAGGACGGCCAGGCCGCCGGCGGCGCCGAAGACGCGGTAGGCGTTCGTCGCGCCCGTATTATGGCTGCCGTAGTCCCGCGGGTCCGTATGGTAAATGGCCTTGCCGATGACCAGGCCGCTCGGAAAGGAGCCCGCGATATACGCTAAGAGCAAGCAAGCGATTCCCATCATCATAGGGCGTCACCATCCTTCTTTCCCCGCAGTATCAGGCGAATCGGCGTACCTTCAAAGCCGAAGGTTTCGCGCAGCCGGTTTTCCAAAAAGCGCAGATAGGAGAAATGCATGAGCTGCGGCTCGTTGACAAACAAAATGAACGTCGGCGGCTGCACGGAGGCCTGCGTCATATAATAGATTTTCAGCAGCTTGCCGCCCTTGGCCGGCGGCGGATTGGTCAGCTGGGCGTCTTCGATGAGCTCGTTCAGTACGCTCGTCGACACGCGCATATGCTGCTGTTCCGATACGAATTTGACCATGTCGGCCAAACGGTTGATGCGCTGCTTAGTCAGGGCCGAAGCGAACAAGATCGGCGCGTACTGCAGGAACGCCAGCTCGCGGCGGATGTCTTCTTCGTACTTCTGGCTCGTCTTGCTGTCCTTGGTCACCAGGTCCCATTTATTGACGACGATGACGCATCCCTTGCCCGCTTCGTGGACGTAGCCGGCAATTTTCTTATCCTGTTCCGTTACGCCTTCGACGCCGTCCAGTACAAGGACAGCCACGTCGCAGCGGTCTACGGCCCGCAGGGCGCGGACGACGCTGTACCGTTCGACGGGAATGTCGATTTTCCCCTTGCGGCGCATGCCTGCCGTATCGATGAGGACGAACTTAGATCCTTCGTATTCCCAATGGGTGTCGATAGAATCGCGGGTCGTGCCGGGCATATTGCTGACGATAACCCGGTTCTGCCCCAGCAGGGCGTTGGTCATAGATGATTTGCCTACGTTCGGACGGCCGACGAGGGCGATGTGTATCGTTTCTTCGTCGTCTTCTTCATAGGGCACGTTTTTGATGTGCTTTAGCACTTCGTCCAGCAGGTCGCCCAGGTTCATGAGGTTGACAGCCGAAATGCCGATGGGATCGCCCAGGCCGAGGCTGTAAAATTCATAAATGTTCATGGACAGCTCTACGCTGTCGATTTTGTTGACTACCAAAATGACCGGCTTGCCGCTGGAGCGGAGGATGCGGGCGATATCTTCATCCTGAGGCTGAACGCCGGCTTTCCCATCGACGACGTACAGGATGACGTCGGCTTCGCGGATAGCCAGCTCTGCCTGATAGCGCATGCTCGTGAAGATATGATTTTCCGAATCGACGAATTCGATGCCGCCCGTATCGATCATAGTAAATTCCTGATTGAGCCATTCTGCGTCATAGTAAATGCGGTCCCGCGTGACGCCGGGAATATCCTCTACGATAGAAATGCGCTTCTTGACAATAGCGTTGAATAACGTCGACTTGCCTACGTTCGCCGGCCGACGATAGCTACTAACGGTTTATACATACCAGTTTCCTGTTGTCCTTTCTTAATATGAAAAAAGGATAACCGGGCATGCCGGCTATCCCCCTTCGTTGAAAATTATTCGCCTTCTACAGCGTCGTCAGCTGCTTCGGCCTGTTCTTGTTTGTCCAGATAGTTGCGAACTTCCTGTTCTTCTTCATCTTTCTGAATAGCCAGGACACTCAAGGATATTTTCTTTTTATCCGTGTCGATGCCGATGATCTTGACGTTCATAACGTCGCCGATGTTGACCAGGTCTTTAACGACGGCACCGCGTTTTTCCGTCAGTTCGGATACGTGGAGCAAGCCCTGGAGTTCGGGATCGATCGCCAAAATAGCGCCAAAGGGAAGGAGCTTCTTAACTTCGCCTTTTACGACGTCGCCGACTTCAAATTTTTCGATAGCGGCAATCCAGGGATTCTTCTGGAGCGCTTTCAAAGACAAGGAAATACGGTTCCGTTCCTGATCGAATTTCTGTACCAATACGTTAAGCTTTTCACCGACCTGAAGAACAGCGTCGACAGAGCTTACGCGCTTCCAGGAAATGTCAGAAATGTGGAGCAGGCCTTCTACGCCGCCCAAGTCGATAAACGCGCCGTACGGCATGATTTTAACGACTGTGCCTTCGAGAACTGCGCCTTCTTCGATATTCTGCAGCGCTTCAGCCCGTTTCTGTTCCCGTTCTGCTTCCAAAACGGCTTTACGGGACAAGACGAGACGGTTTTTGTGTTCGTCAATGTCGATGACTTTGACCTGGAAGGTCTGGCCGACGAGATTATCCAAGGATTTTACGAATTTAACGTCGCCCTGGGACAGGGGAATAAATCCGCGCAGAGATTTAATGGAAACGACAAGGCCGGCCTTGTTTGTTTCTTTGCCTACGCATTCGACGAGCTGATCGTTTTCAAAAGCGTCGCGAACTTCTTTCCAGTCTTCGACTTTCTTCATCTTGACGAGAGACACGACGATAGAGCCTTCTTCTTTAATATTGTTGGCAATTTCTACGGTCAGTTCGTCGCCGACGTGAATGACGTCGCTGGCTTTTTCCGGAGCAGGAACGGCAATTTCCTTCTTCGGCAGAATGGCTTCTGCTTTCGTACCGATGGAAACATAGGCAGCATCATCGTTCACAGAAATAACCGTGCCCTTTACCACGTCGCCTTTCTTTGGATTTTCTTCATAGTCGTACTGATCCAACAATTCTTCACTCATTACTTCTGTGCCTTCAGCTTGCAAATTTTCCATAATATCAACAACCTCCTGTATTATCCAATCCGGTGTGGAAGCACCGGCTGTAATGCCTATATGATTCATACCACGAAAGGCCGCCGTGTCTAATTCAGCCGCCGTTTCAATATGGTATGTAGGGCAACCCTGTTCTCTGCATACCTGCGCCAGCCTTCCCGTATTGGCGCTGTTCCTGCCGCCGACGACGATCATGGCGTCTACCTTGCCGGCCAATTCCACAGCGGCGTTCTGGCGCTGCTGCGTCGCCGTGCAGATAGTCATGTGCACGTCTAAATCGTTCGTCTTCGTCTTCAGGATTTCGGCAATGCGCTTGAATTGCTCTTGGGAAAAAGTCGTCTGGACGACGACTCCCAGTGATTCAGAAAAGGGAATTTGTTCTGCTTCAATTTCCCTATCTATTATAATAGCACGATTTGCCCCCCATTGTGAAATACTAATTACTTCAGGATGGGCTTTTTCGCCTATAATTACTAAATTTTTTCCTTCTTCGACGATTTTTTTCGCGTCTTGCTGTGCTTTTTTGACATGGGGACACGTCGCGTCGATGACGCGTATGCCCCGCCGGGAAGCTTCTTCATAGACGCTGGGGCCAACGCCGTGCGAGCGGATCAGGACCGTTTCGCCATCGCCCACTTCGTCGAGAGAATCGACGGGAGCCACTCCCTGTGCGGATAGACGGGCTACGACCTGTGGGTTATGAATGATGGGCCCCAGGGTTTTCGTCCCCGTTTCCGCCTGCGACGCCATGTCCACGGCCCGGCGCACACCGTAGCAAAAACCGCAGGCCTCGGCAATAGTTACCTTCATTTTTCTGTCCCTCCATGCCGATTTAGCATAGCTAAGACAATTTCCCGAATTTCTTCTGAAAATTGCCGTATCGCTTCCTTATCGGCCTTTTTATCTGCCGGCGGCATGACCGGTTCGCCGAATACGATCTGCACGGGTCCCGTTTTCTTCGGCAGCTCTCTCGAATTGACGACGACTGCCGGAAGGACCGGCACACCTGCCTTGATGGCAATGCCGGCGAAGCCGTCGTGAAACGGCCCGAGTATGCCCTGGCACTTGCGCGTCCCTTCGGGAAAAATGCCGAGAACGCCGCCGCTTTTCAGCACGCGGAACGATTCTACGATGGCCTTTTTATCGATGCGGCCCCGATGGACAGGAAAGGTATGGACATACCGCAGGAACCAATTCATAATCGGGTTGCGGAACAGCTCCTCTTTCGCCATGAAGTGGATGAGGCGATGGCGCACCGCCGTTCCCAGCAAAGGCGGGTCAAAGTAGCTGGCGTGATTGCACACGATGATAAAAGGCCCCTCAGCCGGAATATGCTCTTCGCCGTAGACTTTCATGCCGATGAGTGTGTAAGTCACGAAGTTGAATATCCGGCGGATAATCCAATACGAAACGGCTTTCATCGACAGCGCTGCTGAATTAAATCGGTAATCGCATCGGCCGTTTCTTCCAGATTTAATTCGCTGTTGTCGAGAAGAATCGCGTCGTCGGCCTGTCGCAAGGGACTGACGGCGCGGTGAGAATCCATATCGTCGCGGGACGCTATGCTGGCCGCAATGTCCTCCAGCGTTTCCGTACCGCCTTTCGCCTGTACTTCCAGGTAACGGCGGCGGGCCCGCGATTCGACGGACGCCGTTAAGAATATCTTCAAATCGGCCTTCGGCAGCACGACGGTGCCGATGTCGCGGCCGTCCAAAATGACGCCGCCTCCTTCGGCCATGTTCCTCTGTAATTGTACCAGTTTTTCCCGTACGACTGCAAGAGCTGAAACGGAAGATACGCGAGAAGATATATCCTGCGTGCGGATGGCGTCGGTAACTTCCCTTTCGCCGACGAACACGCGGCACTTATCTTCCAGCGGCTCCAGCCGGATGTCGATGCGCTCCGTCAGCGCCCTGACGGCCTCCGCGTCTCCTATATCGATTTTTTCCTGCAGCATCGCCCAGGTAAAGGCCCGGTACATCGCGCCCGTATCAATGTACAAATACCCCAGTCTCTTGGCCACCAGTCGGGCGGCGCTGCTCTTTCCGGCTCCGGCCGGCCCGTCGATGGCTACGGTCAAACGTTCCATCCCTTATTCCTCCTTTGCCGCTGCCATGCCGGCTACGTAGCCCGTCGAAAAGGCAGCCTGCAGATTATATCCGCCCGTATAGGCGTCTATGTCCATTACCTCGCCGGCAAAATACAGCCCCGGCGTCAGCTTGGATTCCATCGTCTTGGGATTGATTTCCCGCACGCTGACTCCGCCGGCCGTAACGATGGCTTCCTCGATAGGCCGCGTCCCCGTAATCGTCAGGGTCAGCGCCTGCAGCGAATCGACCAGATCTTGCCGCTGCTCGCGGGAAATCTGGTTGACCTGACAACGGCCGTCGATGCCGGCCTGTTCCAGCACGATGGGAATGAGCCGCTGCGGCAGCAGGTCTTTCATAGCGTTTTCCGCTTCCTTGCGGATGTATTTCTGGAAATCGCGCTGTACGCGCTGATCCAGCGTTTCCTTAGACAAGGCCGGCTTTAAATTGATGCGCAGCTGCATGGGATATTGGCATTGCTTCTTGTGCGCCGCCGCCGCGCTGAGCATGAGGATAATCGGCCCCGATACGCCGAAATGGGTGAAAAGCATTTCGCCGAACTGCGAGGCGAGCATCTTCCCCCGCTTCCACAAGGAGGCCTCGACGTTGCGCAGCGACAAGCCCGACAAGGCATGAGGCCACGTTTCCTTCGTCGTAAAGGGAATGAGCGACGGCTTGAGCTCTGTCACGGCATGGCCCAGGCCCTTAGCAAAGCCGTATCCGTCGCCGCTAGAACCCGTGACGGGATAGGACATGCCGCCCGTCGTAATAATGCAGGCGTCGCCTTCATACTGCCCGGCCTGCGTACGGACCGCAAAAGTATCGCCCCAGCGCTGCACGGCCGTCGCCGCCTCGTTCAGGCGGATATGCACGCCGGCGAGGCAGAGACGGTCGTATAAGAGCTTGCGCACTTCAATGGCGCTGTCCGACTGGGGAAAAACGCGGCCGCCGCGTTCTACCTTCGTTTCCAGTCCCCACTGATGCAGCAAGTCCAGCAGGTTTTCATTGGAAAACTGGCCGTAGGCGCTGTATAAGAATTTTCCGTTTCCCGGCGTATGGGCGACGAACTCGTCCATGGCGCAGGCATTAGTCAGGTTGCAACGGCCCTTGCCGGTAATGCCCATCTTTTTTCCGACGATATTATTTTTTTCCAGCAGCGTAACCGACGCGCCCTGTCCGGCCGCGGCCAAGGCGGCCATGATGCCGGCGGCGCCGGCGCCGATGATAATGACGTGTTTCATCAGACGTTCCCGCCTTTTTATTTGTATTTATACAGTTCAGCGACTTCTTCAGGCTTCAGGCTGCGGTACGAGCCGCGCTTGACGCCGCTCAGGGTCAAGAAGGCGTACTGGACGCGGCGCAAATTGTGCACCTGAAAGCCAAAATGCTCGATCATGCGGCGTACCTGGCGGTTTTTCCCTTCGTGAATCGTAATTTCTATCGTCGTCAGGCCGCTCTTGCTGTCGAAGCCGACGTAGTATACGTCAGCAGGAGCTGTCATGCCGTCTTCCAGCGGCACGCCGTCGGCTAGATTCTGCAGTATCGTATCGGAAATGCGTCCTTTGACCTTGACTTCGTAGGTCTTATCGACCATCGTGCTGGGATGCATGAGGATGTTGGCCAGCTCACCGTCATTGGTCATGAGCAGAAGGCCTTCCGTATTTTGGTCCAGCCGCCCTACGGCGTAAATGCGGTCCTTTTCCTTGCGGAAATAATCCATGACCGTCGGCCGGCCCTGGTCGTCGCTGGACGTCGTAATGACGCCCTTGGGCTTATTAAATAAGTAATAATGCTTGGGCTGCGCTTCCAGCCGTTTGCCGTCGACGAGGATGATATCCTTATCGGGATTTACCTTCGTCCCGAGCTCGCGGACGATGACGCCGTTTACCCGGACCCGTCCGTCTAAAATCATCTGCTCCGATGCGCGGCGCGACGCGATGCCGCAGTTACTCATTACCTTCTGTAGCCTTTCCATCTATATCCTCCTGTATCTCTTCGCCGGCAGGCGCCGTCAGCTCCGGCGGCACGCGGCCGGCCAGTTCTTCCAGCGAATCCATGCCGATGCATTCCAAAAAATATGCCGACGTGCCGTACATGATCGGCCGTCCCGGACTATCCTTCCGTCCCAAATCTACGATCAGCCCCTGCTGCAGCAGAGACGATAAAATGCGCTCCGACGACACGCCGCGCAGCTTTTCGATATCGGCCCGCGTGACAGGCTGCTTGAAGGCCACGATAGCCAGTACCTCCAAGGCCATGGGCGACAGCTCCGCCGCGCCTGTCCGCACCCATTTGACTGCGTCGTACAGCTCGGGCCGCGTGACCAGCTGATACCCTCCGGCAACGCGGATGAGCTTGAGGCCGCGCCGTTCGTCGAGAACCTGCTCCAGCGCCGAAGCCGCCGCTTCCGTTTCTTCGCGGCTCCAGCCCGTGTGGGCGCAAATATCGGCCGCCGTCATAGGCTGGCCGCTGAGAAACAGCAGCGCCTCGAGCAGCGCTTCCGGCTTATGCGTATGCGCCGGCATACCGCAAGGCAACGGCATTCCCATCCTCTCCCTCCGAAACAGTATGGCAGGTTCCCAGCTTAATGAGCTCCAATACGGCCAGGAAGGTGACGACGAGCTCGACCTTGGAGCGGCACCGGCGAAATACGGCCAGCACGGAAGCCGGCCGCGCCGTTTGGCGCAGCTGGTACACGACGCGCTGCATGCACTCTTCCACGCTGTATATTTCCTGCCGGATATGAACCTCCGGCGGCTTTTTTTCTTCCAGCGCCCGATATACGAGGCGAAAAGCCCGGTACAGGGCATCGCGCTCGATCGTCCCGACAAAGCGGGCCTGATAGGGCATAGGCGTCGCCGGCCGTTCCAGCATATGGCTCCGCTGCTCCCACAACGCGCCCATGACGCCGGAAATTTCTTTCATCCGCTTGTACTCGACGAGCTGGCGGACTAACTGGTCCTGCAGATCCTCTTCGTCCTCTTCCGGCTCCGCCTTAGGCGGTTTAGGCAGCAGCAGGCGCGACTTAATCTGCAGCAGCGTCGCCGCCATGACGAAAAATTTGCTGGCGTAATTGACGTCGAAGCCGTCGAGCTGCTCGACGTAGGCGTTGAACTGATCGGTGATCTCCGCTATGGGAATATTGTAAATATCGACTTTGTTTTTTTCGATTAAATACAACAGCAAATCCAAAGGCCCTTCGAAATCAGATACTTTGTACTGATATGCTTCCATACAGACCGCCATTCTTATATTATAAATTAAACGAAAGAATATTACAAAAAAGGTTTGGATTTCCATCCAAACCTTTTAAACATTCTGTAAGACGTGCCGGCTGAAGCCAACGTAACACTCACAGTACTGTGTTATTCATTTGGTGCCGGGGACCGGAATCGAACCGGTACGGATATTTCTATCCGACGGATTTTAAGTCCGTTGCGTCTGCCAGTTCCGCCACCTCGGCACGACGAGAAATATGGAGGCGGCACCCAGAATCGAACTGGGGATGAAGGTTTTGCAGACCTCTGCCTTACCGCTTGGCTATGCCGCCATATTATGGAGCGGAAAACGAGGCTCGAACTCGCGACCCCCACCTTGGCAAGGTGGTGCTCTACCACTGAGCTACTTCCGCATGTAGATGGTGCTCAGGGACGGAATTGAACCGCCGACACGGGGATTTTCAGTCCCCTGCTCTACCGACTGAGCTACCTGAGCAAAATATGGCGACCCCGATCGGATTTGAACCGACGATCTTCGCCGTGACAGGGCGACATGTTAAACCGCTACACCACGGGGCCGTTTCATACTTATCGGAACCTCTCGCGTTCCGACAAAAAGTATTCTACCATGTCCCACTCGTTTTGGCAAGCCCTTTTTTTCATTTTTTTTTATAATTTGCCCATTACGTTTCCCGAACTCCTTTGGCCCCCTGTATCAGGCGAAAAAAATCCCCTGCCCGGACAGGGGCAAGGGACTTGTATTCCATATTATTTTGCATAATCGATCATTCGCGTTTCCCGAATGACGACGACTTTGATCTGACCGGGATATTCCAGTTCGGCCTCGATCCGCTTGACGATGTCGTGAACGAGGAGAACACAATCCGATTCGTCGATCTTTTCCGGTTTGACCATGACGCGGATTTCGCGTCCGGCCTGTATGGCAAAGCAATCTTCGACGCCGTCGAAAGATTTTGCGATTTCTTCCAGTTTTGTCAATCGCTTCAGGTAGCTTTCCAGCGTTTCCCGTCTTGCACCTGGCCGCGCCGCCGATACGGCGTCCGCCGCCGACACGAGGACGGCTTCGATGCTCCGCGGCTCTTCGTCGCCGTGGTGCGCGGAAATACAGTTGATGCTCAGCTTGGATTCGCCGTACTTCTTGGCGACTTCCGCGCCGATAGATACGTGGGTGCCTTCCAATTCATGATCCAGGGCTTTGCCGATATCATGAATCAAACCGGCCCGCTTGGCCAGCGTTTCGTCTACGCCGAGCTCGGCGGCCATAATGCCCGCCAGCTGGGATACTTCGATAGAATGGCGCAGTACGTTCTGGCCGTAGCTCGTACGGTACCGCAGACGCCCCAGGATCTTGATGAGTTCCGGATGCAGGCCGTGAACGCCTGTTTCATACGTCGCCTGTTCGCCGGCTTCGCGGATCTTCTGGTTGACTTCCTTGCGGGCTTTTTCCACCATTTCTTCAATGCGCGCCGGATGAATACGTCCGTCGGCGATGAGCTTTTCCAAGGCGATGCGGGCGATTTCGCGACGAATGGGGTCGAAGCACGACAAGATGACGGCTTCCGGCGTATCGTCGATGATGAGGTCGACGCCCGTCAGAGTTTCGATAGCCCGGATATTACGGCCTTCCCGGCCGATAATACGGCCTTTCATTTCGTCGTTCGGCAGGGATACGACGGAGACCGTCGTTTCCGCTACGTGGTCGGCAGCGCAGCGCTGAATCGCCGTGGCAATAATTTCCCGCGCCTTTCCTTCGGCTTCTTCCTTCGCTTCGTCTTCCATCATCTTGATCATTTGAGCCGTTTCGTGCTTTACCTCCGACTGCACGTTGCAAAGGAGGAGCTCCTTCGCCTCGTCGTATGTAAGGCCCGAAATCCGTTCCAGTTCAGCCATTTCCTGGGCGTGAAGCGCTTCGATCTTCTCCTGGATTTTCGTCACTTCGTCTTCCTTACGCTGCAACGATTCCTCTTTCTTTTCTATGGACTCAAATTTCTTGTCTAAATGTTCTTCCTTCTGCAGCAACCGCCGTTCCATGCGTTGTAATTCGCTGCGGCGCTCCTTATTTTCCCGTTCGGCGTCCGTACGCAGTTTATGCACTTCTTCCTTGCCTTCCAGGACGAGTTCCTTCTTGCGGGCTTCTGCATTCTGCTGCGCCGTGGAAATAATCCGCTGCGCTTCTACTTCGGCCTGCCCGATCTTGCCTTCGGCAATGTTCTTGCGGTAAATATACCCTGCGCCTACGCCTATGACGCCGCAGACGATTGCTGCGACAATGCTAGCTAACATGTACTGATTTCACCTCCCCTTCATCAAAAAAAGCCGAACGGCAGTCCGGCTTTTTTATATGAGTATGTGTTGTTTACGTCATCTTCAAAAAACCTACAATTATGCAAAATATTTGACCAGTGTCAACCGGCTCATTTAATTGTAAAATTTTTTGATAACTATGTCAAGAATAAAAGTCATCCACGACGTTTCGAATCACCGAGGGTGAAAAGCCGCGGTATTGAAGAAAACGGGCGATTTTCCGCGCGTCCCCTCCGCCTTTGAAGCGCTGGGCCACCAACCGCCGCGCCGTTTCGTCCTCGTCGGGCCGCTCCAGCTCGTCGGGAACGGGAAGGTCCCGGCGGCGCAGGCAGTTGACGATGTACAAATGGCCGTACCGGCCCTTCTGGGCATACTGCTTGTACACGGCTCGGGCCAGGCGCTCGTCGTCGACGAACCGCTCCTCCTTCAGCTTGGCGATGACGGCATCTATTACCTCGCCGTCGGCATCATGCCGCTCCAGCTTGCGGCGCAGCTCGCCTTCGCTGAGAAAGCGGACGTTCAGCAGGCGCAGCGATTTTGCATAGGCTTCCTTATAGTCCATGCTTATTCGCCGTCAGTTTCTGCCAGCGTGTCGGGCAAGTCGTCGGCCTGCATCGGTTCTTCCATCACGTCTTCAAATTTTTCCGGCTCGGCGGCTAAGGTATCGCGGATAATCTGTTCAATTTCGTCGGCAATGTCGCCGTGCTCTTTCAGGAATACCTTGACGTTTTCCTTGCCCTGGCCCAGCCGTTCGCCCTTATACGAATACCAGGTGCCGCTCTTTTCGATGATGTCCATGGACGCGCCCAAATCGAGAATCGTCCCTTCGCGGGAAATACCCGTGCCGTACATGATGTCGAATTCGCAGTTTCGGAACGGCGGCGCGACTTTATTTTTTACGACCTTAACCCGGGCCCGGTTGCCGATGACGTCGCCGCCGGCCTTAATGGCTTCGCCCTTGCGGATTTCCATGCGGATAGAGGCGTAGAATTTCAGGGCCCGGCCGCCCGTCGTCGTTTCGGGGTTGCCGAACATGACGCCGACCTTTTCACGGAGCTGGTTGATAAAGATGACGATGGCCTTCGATTTAGCGATAATGCCGGTCAGCTTACGCAGGGCCTGGCTCATGAGGCGGGCCTGCAGGCCGACGTGGGAATCGCCCATTTCCCCTTCGATTTCCGCCTTCGGCACCAGGGCGGCTACGGAGTCGACGACGATGATGTCTACAGCGCCGCTGCGTACCAGTTCTTCCGTAATTTCCAGAGCCTGCTCGCCGTTGTCCGGCTGGGAAATGAGCAGCTCCGCCGTATCGACGCCGAGATGACGGGCATAGACCGGGTCTAAGGCATGTTCCGCGTCGATGAAGGCCGCAATGCCGCCGCTCTTTTGGGCCGAAGCGATGGCGTGAAGGGCCAGCGTCGTCTTACCGGACGATTCGGGGCCGTAAATTTCGATGACGCGGCCGCGGGGATAGCCGCCGACGCCGACTGCCAGGTCAACGGCCAGGGAACCGGAAGAAATGACTTCCATATTCATCTTGTCGGCTATATCGCCGAGACGCATGATCGCGCCCTTGCCGAAATCCTTCTCGATCTTGCGCATTGCGTTTTCAAGCGCAGTTTGTTTCGCATCCATAATATGTCTCCTTATTCTCCTTGTTTCAAGATATATTGAACGGCATAATAAATGGCCCGAGCCGCCGCCCGGCGCTTGACCTCCGCCCTGTCGCCGGGATAGATGTCGCGATGGGATACGGTGCCCCACGGCCCGTCTATGCCCGTATATACGAGGCCTACAGGCTGCTCTGCCGTACCTCCGTCCGGTCCGGCGATGCCCGTCGTGCTGACGGCGATGTCCGAACCGTACAGCCGCCTGCTGCCCTGGGCCATTTCGCAGGCCGTCTGGGCGCTCACTGCCGTATACCGTTCCAGCGTCTCATGAGATACGCCGAGTATCTGTTCTTTCATTTCGTTGCAGTACGTGCCGGCCGAACCGCGGAAGTAGGCTGACGCGCCGGGCACGTCCGTAATCAGGGAGCCGACGAGGCCGCCCGTACAGGATTCAGCCGCGCTGATCGTCAAATTCCGGCGCAGGGCTTCCCTCCCCAATACGTGAGCGACTGTTTCATCGTCGTAGGCTACGGCCGTCCGCTGCAGGCGGCGGCGCATTTCTTCTTCCAGCGGCGACAGCATGGCCTTAGCCTCCGCTTCCGTCCGGGCCCGCGCCGTAATGCGCACTTCGACGAATCCCGGACGGGCGTACATGGCAATCGTCGGGTTTGACTGCTTCGTCACTAAATCCATGAGCTTTTCTTCAATGAAGGCCTCGCCCATGTCGTAAATCTTGATGTACAGCGACTGGATATAGCCCTGGGAGCCAAAGGTACGAAGCAAATAGGGCTTCAGCCGGTGCTCGTACATCCAGCGCATTTCCGTCGGCGGCCCCGGCAGGTGGACGAGGAGCTTGCCGCCCTTATGGATGGCTACGCCCGGCGCAGTGCCGGCTCCGTTGGAAAAGATATCGGCTCCGGCGGGAATCATGGCCTGACGCTTCTGATTTTCCGTCAGCTCCCGGCTGGGATGATGCTCCTTCACCCACTGGCGTATGCCTTCGACGATGTCGGGGTGATATTCCAGCGGCGCATCCATGACCTTGGCGCCGACGATTTTCGTCACGTCGCCCTGCGTCGGCCCGAGGCCGCCCGTCGTGATGACGATATCGGCCCGCGACAGGGCCGTGCGGAATACCTGCTCCATCCGCTCGGGATTATCGCCGACCGTCGTGTGGTATACGACGGAATAGCCGAGCCGATTGAGTTCTTTAGACAAATACCGCGAATTCTCGTTGACGATTTCTCCGAGCAGCAGCTCCGAGCCCGTCGTAATGAGTTCTACTAACACTGGATTCACCTCGCCGTCATACCAGCTCCGCTACTAAATCGTAAGCGAAGCCCTGAACGATGCGCACCTGCACCATATCGCCGGGCTGCACCGCTTCCGCGTCTTCCAGATAGGTCAGGCCGTCTACTTCCGGAGCCTGCACCTCGATGCGGCCTACGGCCTGGCGCACGCCGCCTTCTTCCTGAATGCTTTCGACGAGGAAGGTATGAATCGTCCCCTCCAGCTCCTGATTGCGCCGTTCCGATACCTTGGCCTGAATAGCCATAAGCGCGTGATACCGTTCTTCCTTGACGTCTTCCGGAATCTGGCCGTCCATCCGTGCCGCTGCAGTGCCTTCTTCCTGGGAATACGTAAAGACGCCGACGTCGTCGAATTCCGTTTCGTCGACAAAATCGCACAATTCCTGGAATTCTTCTTCCGTTTCGCCGGGAAAGCCGACGATAAATGTCGAACGCAGGGTCAGTTTGCGGCCGTGGCTGCAAAGCTTCTTCATCAGATTGCGCACGTCTTCTTCCGAATCGCGGCGGTTCATGCGTTTAAGCACGGACTGGGAAATGTGCTGCAGCGGCAGGTCGACGTAGGGGCAAATCTTTTCTTCTTCGACGATGAGATTCATCAATTCGTCCGTAAAATAAGACGGGTATAAATAAAACAGGCGGATCCAGCGGACGCCGTCTATTTTAACCAGCTCCCGCAGCAAATCGGGCAGAAGGGACCGGCCGGCCAGATCGACGCCGTAGCTCGTCGTGTCCTGGGCGATGATATTGATTTCCTTTACGCCGTCGGCAGCCAGCTGCTTTACCTCTTCTACGACCGAGGCGACGGGACGGCTGCACAGGCGCCCCCGCACGTGCGGAATAATGCAGAAAGAACAGCCGTTATTGCAGCCTTCGGCAATCTTGACGTAGGCACTGTACGACGGCGTCGTGCGCATGCGGCTCGTGTGCTCGTCGTACAAGTGGCTCACGTCATCCATAAAGCAGGCCCGTTCGCCCCGATTCGCTGCTTCGACGGCTTCCCATATCCTGTCCCACGAGCCCGTGCCCAGCAGGGCGTCGATTTCAGGCATCTCCTTCAGCAGATCTTCCTTATACTGCTGGCTGAGGCAGCCCGTCACGATCAGCAGGCGGCATTTGCCTGTCTTTTTATATTCGGCGGCCTGCAAAATTGTATTGACCGATTCTTCCTTCGCCTTTTCAATAAAGGTACATGTATTGACGATGATAATATCGGCTTCGGCCAAATCGTCGGTAATTTCCATATGTTTATCGCGGAGAATGCCCAGCATTACTTCCGTATCGATGAGGTTTTTCGAGCAGCCCAGGCTGACGAATCCAATTTTTTCCATTTACGGCTCCTTTCCGAAGCGGACCGACTTGATCCACCAATCCTGCAGGGACCGGCGGCCTTCGGCCGTATATTGTTTTTTCACCGGGAACAGCGCCAGGCCGTCCCCTTTGGCGTCCAGCACGTTCTTTCCCGTATCGCTGGTATAGGTCAAATAGATGTGGTTTCTGCGCAGGATGCCGTCTACGTCGTCTGAAAACAGCCAGTTCAGGAACGCGTAGGCCATTTCGCCGTCGGTGCACCACTTGGTAATAGCCGCGCCGGTCAGCCAGTACGACGTGCCGTCGCGCGGATAGATAATGTAAATCGGCGCGCCGTCTTTGCTGTATTGACGGGCCATAGCCGCGTCGACGACGCCGGCGTCGGCGTCTCCTCCGGCTACGATGCGCACGTTCGACGACATAGACTGGGAATAGGACGTCACGTGGCGCTGCAGCTCGCGCAGATATCTTCCCGCACCGTCTCTGCCCCGCATTTCCACAAAAGAGCAGAGGAAATCGCCGGCCATATCCATGGCCGCCAAGTCGGGAAAGACGAGGGTCAGGTTCGGATCCTGGAGCAGTTCATCCCACGTCTGGGGAGACAATCCGTTGCGTTCATAATAGCTGCTGCTGATGATAAACACCATGGGATTCAGCCACAGTCCGGTCCAGTACCCGCCGGCGTCCTTCAAGGCCGGCGGCACGGCGTCGGTCTGAGGCGACGTATAGGCCTGAAGCATGCTGTCCTTCTTTTGATCCTGCAGCACCTGTTCCGACGCGATAATCATATCCGGCGGCGACGCTAAATCCGGCGTCTTCAGGAGCCGTCGGATCTGCCCGTCCGTGCGGGTCTGCACCTGCACGCGCCAGCCCGTCTTTTTATAAAATTCGTCGGCCAGCCCCCTGTTTACGTCGTCGGGCATGGCCGAATATACGACGAGGTGCCGTTCGGCTTCATATGCGGCCTGCTCCTCTGCCTGCTTTTGTTTTTCCCATACGTAGCAGCTCAATCCCAGCAGCGCCAGGATGAATACCGCCACGGCCATCCATGGCATATATCGTTTCATTTTCTTCCCCTCGTATCCCTGCGCCTCGTCTTCTTCGGCGGCTGCAATCTGCCGCCGCGGCGCTGCGGCGTCTGTTCCGGCCGCGCCCCTTGAAGACGGCGCGGCGGAATGAGACATTTCGGCCCAAAGCCGATGAGATCCCGCCGTCCGGCCTGGCACAGGGCCTTGTACACGATATCGTAGTTCGCCGGGTTCTTATACTGCATAAGAGCCCGCTGCATCTGCTTTTCTTCCGGCCTGCGGGCGACGTATACCTTTTCGCCCGTAAGCGGATTCATGCCCGTATAGTACATAGCCGTCGACAAGCTGCCCGGCGTGGGAATAAAGTCCTGCACCTGTTCGGGCTGCATATGCATGTCCCGCAGAAATTCAGCCAGCTCCACGGCGTCGCGGAGCGTACAGCCTGGATGGCTGGACATAAAATAAGGCACGAGGTACTGTTTTTTGCCCAGCTTGCGGTTCGCCTCGTCAAACCATTCCTTAAATTTCAAAAAGGCCTGTACGCCGGCTTTTCCCATCAAGTCCGTCACGTGCTTGACGACGTGCTCCGGCGCTACCTTCAGCTGGCCGCTGACGTGATACTGACACAATTCTTCAACGAATTTCTTATTATGATCCGCCAGTACGTAGTCATACCGCAGCCCCGAGCGGACAAAGACCTTTTTCACGCCCGGAACCTGCCGGATTTCCCGCAGGAGTCGGCGGTAATCCTCATGGGACGTATCGAGATTCGGGCAGACTTCGCTGCCGATGCAGTGGCGGTTGCGGCAGGCACCGGATATGCGCTGCTTGCCGCAGGCTTCATGACGGAAATTGGCCGTCGGGCCGCCGACGTCGTGAATATATCCTTTAAAGTCAGGCAGTTCGGTCATCCGCTTTGCTTCCCGCAGCAACGATTCGTGGCTGCGGTGCTGGATAATCCGTCCCTGATGACTCGTAATGGCGCAAAAGTGACAGTGGCCGAAGCAGCCGCGCTGGCTCGTCAGGCTGAACTGTACTTCCTGCAGGGCCGGCACGCCGCCGGCCTCGTCGTACATGGGATGCCAGCGCCGCTGAAAGGGCAGCTCGTAAATGGCGTCCATTTCCTCCGTCGTCAGCGGCAGAGCCGGCGGCGTCTGCACGACAAAGCGATTTTCCGACGGCTGGATAATCGTCCGGCCATGATAGGGGTCCTGCTCTTCATATTGGATTTTAAAGGCCTCGGCAAAGGCCTTTTTGTCGTCCCGGACCTCTTCATAGGACGGGCACATGACGGCGTTATCCGACAAGGGCGCGCGGCTCGTCACATAGCAGATGCCGCGTATGTCGTACATTTCCGCCGTCTTCTTTCCTTCGGCCAGGGCGTCGGCAATCTCGGCAACGGACCGCTCTCCCATGCCGTAGCTTAATATATCGGCCTTACTGTCCAACAAAATCGAATGGCGGACCTTATTGGACCAGTAGTCGTAGTGGGCAAAGCGCCGCAGGCTGGCTTCGATGCCGCCGATGATGATCGGCACGTCCTTATAGGCCTCGCGCATGCGGTTTGCGTAGACGATCGTCGCCCGTTCAGGCCGGCGTCCCGTTTCTCCGCCCGGCGAGTAGTTGTCGCGGCTGCGGAACTTCTTCGCCGCCGTCTTTTCATTCAGCATGGAGTCGAGGTTTCCCGCCGTAATCAACGCCGCCAGGCGCGGCCTGCCCAAGGCCTTGAAGGGCTCTGCGCTGTGCCAGTCCGGCTGGGATATGATGCCGACGCGGTATCCCCGGCTTTCCAGCACGCGGCCGATGACTGCCGCGGCAAAGCTGGGATGGTCGACGTAGGCGTCGCCGTTAATATATACGAAGTCGAGTTGGTCCCAGCCCCGTTCTTCCATATCCCGGCGGCTGGTCACTAAAAATTGACTGCTCATACTTCTCCTTTTATATCATAATCCACACAATTAACAGCAGGAACAGAATCACGCCGGCGATAATCGTAATTTCCGGCCATTTTCCATTTCTGCCTTTTTTCTTTGCTTCCTTGTGTTTCGCTCGTTTCTTGTCTTTGCTCCGGCGTACGGGCATGGCGGCCCGCACCTCCGGCTGCGGCGTCCGCCCGGTCAGCGACGCCTTATACGTGTCCACCAGCGCGCCGCCGTCCATTCCCAGGCAGTTTCCGTAATTTCGGATAAAGCCCTTGACGAAGACGACGCCGGGAATATCGTCATATCTATCTTCTTCCAGTGCGGCCAGGTACTGGCGCTTAATATTCAACGCATCGGAAATTTCCTTCAATGTCCGCCCCTGCCGTTCCCGTTCCGTTCGCAAAACTTCTCCAACAGTTGGCATTCTATCCCCTCCTCTTACGTTGTATCTTTTTATTATATACCATATGGCAGAAGATGGGAACTGTTCTACATATTGCTCAAATATTTCTGCTGTACTTCGTCGGCAGTCATCAATATATCTCTGGCCTTGCTGCCGTTATTCGGGCCGACGATGCCCATGGCTTCCATCATGTCGATCATGCGGGCAGCCCGGGTGTAGCCCACGCGGAAACGGCGCTGCAGCATGGAGGCCGAGGCCTGTCCCGTTTCCAGCACCATGTCGATAGCCTGGGGCATGAGGTCGTCTTCAAAGAATTCGCCTTCTCCGCCGCCTGTTTCTTCCTGCGACTTCTGGACGGACTCGCTGTACTGCGGACGGCTCTGGGCTTTGATGTATTCGACGACCTTGTCGATTTCTCCGTCGGAAATAAAGGCGCCCTGCACGCGCAGGGGCTTCGACGCGCCCATGGGGTAAAAGAGCATGTCGCCCTTGCCGATGAGCTTTTCGGCGCCGGCCATATCGAGAATCGTCCGCGAATCGACCTGGCTCGATACGGCAAAGGCAATGCGGCTCGGCACGTTGGCCTTGATCAATCCGGTCAGCACGTCGACAGACGGGCGCTGCGTCGCCAGGACGAGGTGCATGCCGCAGGCCCGGGCTTTCTGGGCCAGACGGCAAATCGACTCTTCTACGTCGCTGGACGCAACCATCATCAAGTCGGCCAATTCGTCGATGATGATGACGACAAAGGGCATGGCCGTTTCCGGATGCAGCTCGTTATACCGCGAAATATCGCGGGTCTTCGTATCGGCAAACCGCTTGTAGCGGTCGTCCATTTCCCGCACGGCCCAGCGGAGGACGCTGGCCGCTTTTTTCGGGTCCGTCACGACAGGCGTCAGCAAATGGGGCAGGCCGTTGTAATTCGACAATTCAACGACCTTCGGGTCGATGAGGATGAGCTTGACGTCCTCCGGCCGCTGCTTAAACAAGATGCTGGCAATGAAGGTATTGATGCATACGCTCTTGCCCGAGCCCGTCGAGCCGGCGACGAGAAGATGAGGCATCTTCGTCAAATCGGCGATGACCGGGTTGCCGGCAATATCCTTGCCCAGGCTGACGGGCACGCCGCCGGCAGCCAGCCGGAAAGCGTCCGTGTCCAATACGTCGCGGAGCATGACGCCGGATAATTTTTTATTCGGCACTTCGATGCCCACGGCGGCCTTTCCGGGAATAGGCGCTTCAATGCGGATATCCGTCGCCGCCAGTTTCAAGGCCAAATCGTCGGCCAGGTGGACGATCTTGCTGACCTTGACGCCTGCCGCCGGCTCTAATTCATAGCGCGTAACGGCCGGGCCCTGGCTGGCGTTCAGGATTTTGGCGTCGATGTTGAAGCTCTGCAGCGTTTCCTGCAGGATGCGGGCGTTCTGCCGCACTTCGTCGCTCACGCCGCCGCTCTGCTCCTTGCCATGCTGCAAGATGGACAACGGCGGCAGGCGGTACGTCCGTTCCCCCTGCGCCTTGGGCACTGCGCTAGCTCCGACCGGGCCGATATCGGCCGCCGTCGCCGTCTGCTCTACTTCGACGGGCTTGATATGGGCCAGCTCTTCGTCCAGCACGTCCGTCGTACCAGCGAGAGACGGACGGTCTTCACCGGCCTCTTCAGCGTCACAGTTCTCATCTTCCAGTTCAAAGGCCTGTTCGTCTTCCGGCAGCTCATAAGCCTCTTCCCGGACTATATCGGCATCGTCGGCCAAATCGACGCGCGCCGCGCCGCTTTCGGCATAGACAGGCGTATAGGCCACGTCGTCTTCCTCTGCTCTTTCAGGCGGCGCAGGCTCCAACGGCACAGGCGTCTTCGGCAGGTCCAAGGCCGCCCGTTCTTTTTCTTCTTCCTTTTGAAAATCAAAAATATGGGGCCGGTGCCATTCTTTTAGGGCCGTAGACGCGCCCTGCAGCCCTTCGACGGCTTTGTCCGACATTCTGGACACTTCCTCCGACGCCTTATGCGACACAATCGTCACGGGCTTGGAAATAGACCATTTTTTCCATATAATCGCCGTCACGACGCAGGCGATGATAAGCACCAGCACGGCGCCGAACTGTCCCAGAAGCTCCCGCAGGGCCGAAGACAGCACCGCCCCGATGACGCCGCCGCCGACGCGCAGGCTCGCCGGCATGAATTCTGTCCCTTCGGGAATGAAGACGACGTGAATCCAGGTCAAAAATAAACTGTATATCCAAAACCCGACCAGCCATTGCTTCGTAACAGGGCAGGCCTTGCGGACCATGATATACTTCAGCCCCAGCACGATGAGGGCCAGGGACGCGACGATGCGGCCGAAGCCAAAGCCATAGGCCAGCAGCCCGTCCAGGGAATAGCCGATGCTGCCCGTGTCGACGCCGATAATGCCAATCGTCGCAAAAATTCCCAAAAAGATACAGACTAATCCGATAATTTCAAATTTCAGCAGGGACGCGCCTTGCTTCGCCGTCCCCGTTTTCTTTCTCCGTCCCGCCGTCCGGCCAGTCTTGCGGGTCTTACGTTCTGCCATTCCATTCACCTTCTATATCTCACTTGCCGCCCCGCCGTTCTCGCCAGCGCGCGGCCATGTCCTTTTCCTTGCCGTAAGCCGACGGCTGGTAATACGCCTTGTCTTTCAGCGGATCCGGCAAATACTGCTGCTCTACCCAGCCGCCGGGGAACGAGTGGGGATACTGATACCCCTCTCCCCGCCCCAGGGAGGCGGCGCCGCTGTAGTGGCTGTCCCGCAAATAAGCCGGCACGTCGCCGCAGCCGCCGCGGCGCACGTCAGACAAGGCCGCGTCGACGGCCATGTAGGCGCTGTTGCTCTTCGGCGCGCAGGCTACGTACACGACGGCTTCCGCCAGGATAATCCGGCCTTCAGGCCAGCCGACGAGCTGCACGGCCTGAGCCGCCGCGTTGGCAACGACCAAGGCCTGCGGGTCGGCCAGCCCTACGTCCTCGGCGGCACAGATGACCAGCCGTCTGGCGATAAAGGATGGCTGCTCGCCGCCTTCAATCATGCGGGCCAGATAGTGGAGGGCCGCGTCGGGGTCGGAACCGCGCATGCTCTTGATGAAGGCCGACGCCGTATCGTAATGGGCGTCGCCCTTCTTATCATATGTATACACCTTGCGGCCGGCCACCTTTTCTACGACGTCATGGCTCAGCTCTCCCCCGTCGGGCACGAGCATAGCTGCCTGCTCCAGCAGGTTCAGCCCGACGCGGGCGTCGCAGTCGGCCAGGCGGGCAATCGTCCGCAGGACTTCTTCCGACGCGGCGAGGTGATGAACTCCCAGCCCTTTTTCCGTATCCCCCAGAGCCCGACGCAGCACGGCGGCAATAGCTTCTTCCGACAGGGGCGACAGGGGTACGACGCGCAGCCGCGACAGCAGGGGCCGGTTGACTTCAAAATAAGGGTTCTCCGTCGTCGCGCCGACGAGGATTACCGTGCCGTCTTCCACATAAGGCAGCAGGACGTCCTGCTGTCCCTTGTTGAAGCGATGGATTTCGTCGATGAATAAAATCGTCCGCCGCTGATACAGGTGCACGGCGTCTTTCGCTTCCTGAATGACCTTGCGCAGCTCCGCCGTGCCGGCTGTGACAGCGTTCAGGCGGACGAAGCGGCTGTTCGTTTCGCAGGCGATGACGTGAGCCAAGGTCGTCTTGCCGACTCCCGACGGCCCGTACAGCAGCAGGGAAGGAATGGTGTCGCGCTCGATCATAGCCCGCAGGAACGTTCCCGGCCCGACAATCTGCTCCTGCCCATATATTTCATCTAATACCTGCGGCCTCATCCGGACGGCTAAGGGCTCGAAAGACGCCTTCTGCCGTTCGCTGGCCATAGAAAATAAATCGTCTCCGCTCATTTGTTTGCTCCTCAGACTAAATAGAACGCCGCCAAGAAATCTTAGCGGCGACATGTATGTAAAACGTACGTATTATGAACAAGAAAAGAAGCCCCACCATGCCGTTTATAAACCGAGTTTTGAGCCTGCCTAAGCAGGTGGGTGTCCTCCTACAGAGGTCAGCAGTCCAGTGAAGGCATTGCTTCGCTATGCAGAGTCCGGACTCCCAATGTAAAAGATGTTGGTTCAAAACATCGAGACCATTTACGTACACAGTAGGGTTTTCTCTTGTTCCTAGTATAATAAAAAACGATTGTAAAATCAAGCCTTGACAATTTATTCCTCTTTGTTCCATGCATATTTCTTATGCATTTAAGAAATACTTGTACGAAAAAGCAAGGAATATCTTGTATTGCAGGACTTGGCAAACGAAAAAAGCTGCCGGGACGAACCGTGCAGCTTTTTCCGTCACATCGGGACTATGTGAAATAGGTCCCTATTATTTTAATACGCTCTTTACCGTGTTGGCTACGTTTTCTGCCGTGAAACCGAATTTTTCGAAGAGCAGTTCTGCCGGAGCCGAAGCGCCGAAGCCCTGCATCGTAACGGTCGCGCCGTCGAGGCCGACGTATTTGCCCCAGCCGAAATCGGAAGCCGCTTCTACGGCTACGCGGGCGCGGACATTGGCCGGAAGGACCTGAGCCTTGTAGGCGTCGTCCTGCTGTTCGAAGAGTTCCATGCAGGGCATGCTGACGACGCGGACGTCGACGCCTTCTTTCGCCAGCATATCCTTGGCTTCTACAGCCAAAGATACTTCGGAGCCGCTGGCGATGATGATTGCGTCAGGCGTTTCCTTCGCCGCGTCGGCTACGATATAGCCGCCCTTCAGGGCTTCCTTGCTGCTGCCGGCAAGCTGCGGCAGGTTCTGGCGGGTCAGGACGAGAGCCGTCGGCGTTTCCTGGCTCGTAACGGCCAGATACCAGCCGGCAGCCGTTTCCGTCGCGTCGGCTGGACGGAATACGTTGACGTTCGGCGTAGCCCGGAGCATAGCCAGCTGTTCGATCGGTTCGTGCGTCGGGCCGTCTTCGCCGACGCCGATGCTGTCGTGAGTCAGTACGTAAGTCGTCGGCAGCTTCATCAAAGCGGCCAGGCGAATCATCGGCTTCATGTAATCGCTGAATACGAAGAAGGTGCCGGCATAGGGACGGAGGCCGCCGTGGAGAGCCAGGCCGTTGGTCATGCCGCCCATAGCCAGTTCGCGGACGCCGAAGTGGAGGTTGCGGCCGCCATAATTGCCCTTGCTGAAATCGCCGGCGTCGTCCATGTACGTCTTGTTGGACGGAGCCAAATCGGCGCTGCCGCCGATGAGCTGCGGCACGAGGTCTTTCAGGCGGTTGATCATGATGCCCGACAGGTTGCGCGTGGCCTGCGGCTTGTCGGCGTAGGCCCAGAAGTCTTCATTTTCCAAGAGAGCCTGCGCGTCTACGGCGCTGTGGAAGGCGTCCCATTTCGCTTTCATATCGGGATATTTCGCTGCGTAGTCAGCAAACAAGGCGTTCCAGGCATCTTCTGCCGCCGCGCCCTTTTTGCTCAGTTCTTCGTAATGAGCGTAAACTTCGTCGGGAACATAGAACGGTTCCGTGCTTGGCCAGCCGAGGTTTTCCTTCATGGCGACGATGTTTTCTTCTCCCAATGGCGAGCCGTGAGCCGAAGCCTTGCCCTGCTTCGCCGGGCAGCCGTAGCCGATCTGGGTATGAATCGTAATGAAGGACGGATGTTCCGTATCGGCTTTCGCTTCTTCAATAGCTTTGCCGATAGCTTCCAAATCGTTGCCGTCGGCAACTTCCAGCGTCTGGAAGCCGAAGGCCTGCATCCGTTCCTGCACGTTTTCCGTAAAGGCGATATCCGTGCCGCCTTCGATGGAGATGTTGTTGCTGTCGTACAGGACGATCAGCTTGCTCAGGCCCAGCGTGCCTGCCAAAGAGAAGGCTTCCGAGGAGATGCCTTCCATCATGCAGCCGTCGCCGCCGAGGACGAAGGTGTAATGGTCAACGACGGGATATTCGGGCTTGTTGAATACGGCTGCCAAATGAGCTTCGGCCATTGCCATGCCGACGGCCATGGACATGCCGGCACCCAGGGGGCCCGTCGTAGCTTCTACGCCGACGGTGTGGCCGTATTCGGGATGGCCCGGCGTCAGGGAGCCGTCCTGGCGGAACTGCTTCACGTCGTCGAGGGTCAGGCCGTAGCCGAAGAGGTGCAGCAGCGAATAGAGCAGCATGGAGCCGTGGCCGCCGGACAAGATAAAGCGGTCGCGATCGGCCCATTTCGGATTTTTAGCGTTGTGCTTCATATGGTTAGCCCACAATTCGTATGCAATCGGCGCGGCGCCCAAGGGAAGGCCCGGATGGCCGGAGTTTGCCTTTTGAATGGCGTCTGCCGACAACACGCGGATTGCATTTACACAAGTCGTGTCAATTGTACTCATGATTTACTCTCTCCTTTATACATTCCTTATAAACATACATACCTTTATTATGGTAAACCCCGGCGATTCTGTCAATCCTCAATTCGCAAAAAACAGAGACCGCTGCAGAATCGCCTTCATGTTCTCCGCCGGATAGGGTATAATGAAAACCGTACGGACATCTTGTCATCAGAAAGGACCTGTCATGGATAAAAAATATTTCTTTTTCGATATCGACAACACCTTAGGCCTCAGCATTTCCAGCATCATTCCGGCTGATACGGCCTACTGCCTGCGCCAGCTCCGGCGGCGGGGCCATTTCGTTTCCATCGCCACGGGCCGCCTGCAGTGCGACGCCCAGCATTTTGCCGACCGCTACAGCATTCCGGCCGTCGTATCCGACGGCGGCAACAGCCTGTCCCTCGACGGCGAAATCTTGGAAATGGAAGGGCTGCCCCTGGAGCCGTGTAAAGCCCTCCTGCGCGAGCTGGACGAACGCCGCCTTCCCTGGGCCGTCGTGACGGACAACACGATATGCCGCTATACGCCCTACGCCGACTACCCCTGTGCCGACCCGAAGAACTACATGAAAACGGTCGTGCGCCCCGTCGCTATCGACAGCCTCGACGCAGTCTATAAGATTACCTACGCCCGGCCGGCAGACGAACAAAACGAGCCGGACCGGCAGGGCCTTCCGCACCTGACCTACTTAGACCATACGTACCTCGTCGAGCCGACAGATAAGGGAAAGGGCATTCTCAACATGCTGAAGCGCGTCGGCGGCAGGCCCGAAGACGCCGTCGTCTTCGGTGACGGGCTGAACGACATTTCCATGTTCCGCAAGCCCTTCTTTTCCATCGCCATGGGCAACGCCAAGGCGGAGTTGAAAGAACGGGCCGACTATATTACAGACGACAACGACAAAGGCGGCATCCTTCATGCCTGCGTCAAATTCGGCTGGATATAACATGTTATAGGCACTACGACAAAATGGGCAGACCTGCGGGCCTGCCCATTTTTAGCTTTCTCTATAGAGTTGGCATTACATCCTCGACGCCAGGTCTACCAGGCGAAAGACGTCGTTTTTCTGTCCGTCGCCGCCGTCCTGGCCGCCATGAGGCGCGTCTTTCTTATGTTCCCTTGGCTTTTCATCTTCAGCCTCTTCGTCGCTGGCCGCCGCAGCTTCGTCAGCTTCTTCGCTGATGACGGCCTTCGCTTCGTTGAGCTGATGATTTTTAGCCAAGAAGGCGTCGCGCTCAGCCGGAGATACGACCTTAATCGTAATCTGCCCGTCGCCCTTGACGATGTAAGGCGTAGCGATAGACGACTTAGCGTCTTCCCTGTCGCCCGTATCGTTCAGTCCGCGCTTGTCGGGCTTGACGATATCCTTATTCTGCACCGGCGGTTCTTTGCCGCGGATTTTTTCCTTCACGACCTTTTCGCCGCCGTCGTCAATCATGCTAACGCCTTGCTGCAAAATTTCGATAACCAAATCGTTATTAGCGTCTTCGCCTTCAATGGTCTTCTTCAAATCGGCGAAATCCTTGTAATGGCGCAGCCGCTCGAGAATTTCATCGGTCAGGTTATAGCGCTGCTTTTCAATCAAGTACGGCAGGGGGATCACGCCGCCGCCGCGGATTTCCAGGACCATGTCGCCGAGGGGCTGATCCTTGGGGACGGTAAAGCTCATGGTCTTCACTTCATCAGCGCCGCGGTACGGATGGAGCTTGACCCGGAAATACACGTTGTCTCCGGGGCTGACGACGACGGGAGCCGCCGTCGCGTCGACGATGCGCGCTTCTTTCTTAGCCTGCGTAATATCGACGTTCATCTCGATATCCAGCACGGGATAGTCAATGAATTCGTTGTGCTTGAGTATATCCAGCACGTTGTACAGCTCGTCGATGCTCTTCTCGTTGATGTTGTCGACAGAGTAGTACATGTTGTGACGGCTGATGTCCTTATCCCGGCCGTTAGACGACCGGATCGTATAGGACAAGGTCGCCGTACCGCCGCCGCTGCGGTCGATGGTTTTGTTGACCGTATTGTATACCGTCGTGGCCGCCAGGACCGGCGTCAGCTCGTTGTCTTCAATAATCTTGACCCGCTTTACGTTATTCGCGCCCGTATCGGTGTCACGGATATTGATAGTCACGGGGATGCCCGCCGTCAGCCGTCCGTACAGGCCGGCAATGCCTGCTCCCCGGTCCTGGTTGATGCGGCCGATTTCCGCGCCTACGGACCCTAGCTTGAAGGAGCTGGACATATTATTGACAATGGTAAAAATATAGGCGTTGTGCATGAAGTAATTCATGCTGCCCTTTTTCAGGAACGGATGGCCGAAAGCGACGATGTTGTCGCCGTCTACGTAGGTCACCGTGCCGATAGCGCCCATCTTCATATCGCCGTTGACCAGCGACGCGGCTACGGAGCTGCCCGCTTCCAGGGGCGCCGGCGCTTCGTCGGCCGCCGCCGAGGCCGTATTGACAGGCATGAAGTTGTACTGAGGCAGCTTGGACGTCATCCATTCGGTCGACACGCCGTCGAAGCCGCTCACCATAAGAGGCGTCGCGATGGGAATCAGCGATGATTCCCTGGCGTTGAACGGACGGATTTCTTCCTTCGTCGGCACGTTCCACAGCTTGAGCATATCGCCGATAGGCGTAATCATGCCGACGCGGGAATTCGTAAAGGACCAGCCGTAGGCGATAGCCCCGACGAGCTTGCCGTCAATATACACGGGGCTGCCGCTCATGCCCTGGGCGATGCCGCCCGTTTCCTCTATGAGCGGTCCGGAAAACTTCGCCAATATCAAATCGCCGGACGGGCCGCTGTTTTTCATGACTCCCAGTATTTCTACGGGAAATGTTTCTATCGTATTGCCGTGAACTACCGTCTTGGCGTATCCCGTCATGCCCTCGCGCACTTCGCTGACGTTCATGAAGTCCTGGGCAAAGGCAGTGAGGGACATGGCGCAGCAGACAGCAGCCAGACATGTCCGCGCGGCGAGACGCCGCAGCATGCGTAATCGTATCATTAAGATTCTTTTCCTCTTATTTCTCTTCCACAATAATTACGGCAGTTCCCCGCTTAACAGCCGTTCCCGGGGCTACCAAAACCTGCTTTACGACGCCGTCGGAGGCGGCCCGCGCTGCCGGCATAGGGCCGGCCAGGGAATCGACGGTCAGCAGGACGTCGCCCTGCTTCACTGCCGTCCCGGCAGGAGTAATGGAAACGACCGTTCCGCCTAATACAGACGGATACGAAACGTCGGCGGCAAAGGCCGCCGCGGCGCTCATGCACAAAGCGGCGGAGACCATCAGGGTACGCAGCCATTTCATGTCAAATCCCTCCTTAGATACACGTTTATATATCTTCAAAACTATCCTTCAGCTGATTCATGGCCTGGAGCGACTTGCCGGCTCCGTTAGCCACGCACAGCAGCGGCTCGTCGCACAGGTACGCCGCCATGCCCGTCGTCCGGGAAATGAGGCGGTCCAGTCCGTCGAGGAGCATGCCGCCGCCGGTCAGGACGATGCCGTGGTCGGCAATATCTGCCGCCAGCTCGGGCGGCGTCTTTTCCAAAATGGACAGGACGGCCCGCAAAATCCGCTGTATGGGCTCGTCCAGAGCCCGGCGGATTTCCTGGGAATCGATGTCCATGACGACGGGCAGGCCCGTCTCCGTACTGCGGCCGCGGACGTCCGCCGTGAGGCTGCGGCCGTCGGGCAGGGCCGTGCCGATGAGTATTTTCAGCTCTTCCGCCGTGCGGCTGCCGATGGTAATATGCTTTATCTTTTCCAAATAATGGATAATCGCTTCGTCAAAGGTATTGCTACCGATGCGCAGGGATTCGCTGATGACGATGCCGCTGAGGCTTAAAATAGCCACGTCCGTCGTGCCGCCGCCGATATCGATGACCATGGAGCCGTTCGATTCGGCAATATCGAGACCTGCGCCGATAGCCGCCGCCAAAGGTTCCTCCATGACGACGGTTTTGCGGGCTCCGGCCTTGCGGGCCGCTTCCATGACGGCGCGCCGTTCGACATTCGTAATGCCCGACGGCACGCAGATAATGACCCTCGGCTTGAAAAACAACGCCTTGCCAATGGCCTTGCGGATAAAATACTGCAGCATGTACTCCGTCGCGTCGTAATCGGCGATGACGCCGTTCTGCATCGGATGGTAGGCGTGAATATGCCGCGGCGTCCGCCCCAGCATCGACTGGGCTTCCCTGCCGATGGCGATGACCTGGTTCGTCGCCTTGTCGACGGCGATGACCGCCGGCTCGTTGACGACGACGCCCTGATGCTTGACATAGACGAGGACGTTCGTCGTACCCAGATCGATCGCAATATCACTTCCCAGCCAGTTCGCCAGGGACAGCGAATGCGCCAGGCCGGAACGGGCTTTTTTCTTAGTTTTCTTCTTCGTCAATATTGACCCGAACAATATCAGCACCTAACCTTTGTAATTTCAATACGAGATTATCGTAGCCCCGGTCGATATGGTACAAGTACCCGACTTCCGTTTCGCCTTCAGCGACGAGGCCTGCCAGGACGAGAGCCGCGCCGGCGCGCAGGTCCGTCGCGTTGACCGCCGCCCCTTTGAGCTTCGGCACGCCTTCTACGATAGCACTGCGTCCTTCAATGCGGATCTTCGCCCCCATGCGCTTAAATTCGTCGACGTGCATGAAGCGGTTTTCAAAGACCGTCTCCGTAATGACGCTCGTGCCCTGGCAAATCGTCGCCAAGGCCATGAACTGAGCCTGCATATCGGTCGGGAAGCCGGGATAGGGCAGGGTCTTGACGTCGGCAGGACGCATGGGCAGATGCCCGATGACCCGAATGCCGTCGATATCCTCGATGACCTCGGCCCCTACTTCCTTCAATTTCGCCACGACGGGCTTCAAATGCTCCGACAAAGCGTTTTCTACGAACACGTCGCCGCCGGACATGGCCGCGCCGATCATAAAGGTGCCCGCTTCAATTCGGTCGGGAATAACCGAATGCGTCGCGCCTCGCAGCTCCTTGACGCCTTCGATGCGGATGACATTCGTGCCGGCGCCGCGGATATTGGCACCCATGCTGTTCAGATAGGTCGCCAGGTCAACGATTTCCGGCTCTTCTGCCGCGTTTTCCAGGACGGTCTTTCCTTCGGCCAGCGAAGCGGCCATGAGAATGTTTTCCGTCGCGCCGACGCTGGGGAAATCGAGGTAAATCTGCGCCCCCTTCAGGCCGTTGGGAACCGTCGCTTCGATATCGCCGTTTTCCAAATTGATGACGGCGCCCATGGCCTCAAAGGCCTTCAGATGCAGGTCGATAGGCCGAGCGCCGATGGAACAGCCGCCGGGCAGGGAAATCTTCGCCCGGCCTTTGCGAGCCAGCAGAGGCCCCATGACCAGGAAGGACGCCCGCATGCGCCGCACGAGGTCGTACGGCGCCGACGTCGACGACAAATTCGACGCGTCGATTTCCAGCACGCCCTTCTGCGGATTTTCTATATGAACGCCAAGAGATTCGATGACGTCGCAGACCGTATGGACGTCGTCTAATTTCGGAATTTCCGTCAATGTGCTCTTCGTCGTTCCCAGCATGGACGCGACGATAATCGGCAGCACGGCATTTTTAGCCCCGCTGACGCGAACAGTGCCCCTTAAGGGCTTTCCACCATGAATAACCAGCTTCTCCAATTCCGGTGCCTCCTAAACAGAATTCGATATATAAGACAGGCAGGATGCTTCGGCAACTCAAAAGATGCGGCACTCTGCCTATTGTGATTTTATTTACTATCAAGTCATTGTACCATAAAAGGTAGGAAACTAAAAGAGGTGGACAGGGAAAAGATAAAGCTCTTACAATCAATTTACCTGATATAAAAGGATTTGTTATATATCATGCTGTATCTTCGGTGCGAAAGAGGCCGCCCGCCCCAGTACCAGACCGTTCTTTCTGATCCAACTGTTACGCTCCTTCCCCTACTGTAAAGTAAAAATGGGGCTATCGCACGAAGATGAAATAATTCTTCTTTGGCGACAGCCCTGTTTATACCGGGGTATCAATCTCAGCGAATATAATGTTAATAACTTGTTGCAAAATATCGTCAGGTATTTGCTCTATGACTCGATAAGTTCTCGCCTCTATATCCAGCGCCCGGATATGCTCGCATAAAATGCATCCCGTGGTTTTCGTTCTTTCATCCAGCGGCACATGCAGAGGGAAATGATTCATCGTATTTGTGATAGGGCAAACAATTACCATGCTCGTCTTTGCGTTGAATGTGTCATTGCTAACGACAACGGCTGGACGATACCATGCCTGTTCATGTCCTGCGCGGGGATTTAAATTTACTTTGATAATTGTTCCTTGTTTTACCATATTTCCTTACCTACCGGGTCGCCCCAATCGATCGTTTCTTTTTCGTATGTGCCGTCATAATTAGCAAACAATTCCTCAATCGTCTTCCTCTTGTGCGGTTTGATGATCAGGTTGCCGTCCTGCGCAGACATTTCCACCACTTCGTTATCATCCCAATCCAGTATATCAATGATATTCTTCGGGATTCGGATGCCTTGAGAGTTACCCCATTTTTGAATTTTTACCGTAACAGCCATGCCTCTCACTCCCTTCTGTATATACATAGTATATACTACAAGAAGAAGAGCGTCAACGAATTTAAAATTCCACCGCTTCATACTTCAGCTCAAAAGCGTCTTTTGCCATTGTCTGCACAGCATCTTCGTTTACAAGGGCAACTTCACTATCTTTGTTTCTTGTATATGGGTTAATAGTTTCCGTCTTCTTGCAGTTCTGCTACAATTTCAAGCAATTTTTGTCTGTATATGTTGTAAGCCATGCTCTCCCCTTACTCTTATGTAATACGAAATGGTATTCAGGCCGACTGCAATGAAGCCCGCAGAGCCTCCAGCAATACCCGTGTCTGTAATAACATCAGATTGGTAATAATGAACTGCAGCAGTTCCGTATCACGGAGAGTTGCTTAAATCTCCACTTTCGCCGGTAACTGATAGTGTTTTTTCTATCTGTTTAGTAACTGTACCACTTTTTATTTTATATAATAATACCCGTTCAGTCTTGGAGAATAGCCTTATTCACTAACCAATAGTTTTCTAATTGCCAAAAAAAGAGACTCCCTTGCGAGAGTCCCTTCGCGTTATGCCGAACAGCATTACAAGTGAATGCTCCATTTCGCGCTCTTGTCGAAGCGGTGGAACGTGTCGATAAAGCGAATCGTGCCGCTCTTATAGCGCATGACGACGGAGTTGGTGCGGGCGCCGCCGCCGAAATACTGGACGCCGCGCATCATCGGCGTGTTCGTAATAGCCGTCGCCGAGAAGATGCAGTCGTCGCCTTTGACCAAATCGTCAATCGTCATGACCTTGTTGAGATCCATGATGCCCATTTCGTAGCACCGCTTCCGTTCTTCTTCCGTGTACGGAATCAGGCGGGCCTGCATATCGCCGCCGAGGCATTTGAGAGCCGCCGCGGCCAGTACGCCTTCCGGCGCGCCGCCAATCCCCATAAGGACGTGAACGCCTGAGCCTTCAATGCCTACGTCGACAGCCGGCGATACGTCGCCGTCCGTGATGAGTTTGATGCGCGCGCCGGCGTCGCGGCAGTCGTTGATGATTTCCTGATGCCGTTCGCGGTCGAGGATGACGACGGTCAGATCGTCAATGCTCCGTTCCAGCCCTTCGGCAATGCGGCGCAGGTTTTCCTGCACGGGCTTGTTCAAATCAATACGCCCCTTGGCGCGCGGCCCGACGCAGAGCTTTTCCATATACATATCCGGCGCGTGGAGCAGATTGCCCTTGCCGGCGATGGCGATAACGGCGATAGACCCATCCTGACCCTTTGCCGTTAAATTCGTCCCTTCCAGAGGATCGACGGCAATATCCACCGGCGTGCCGCCGGCGCCGACTTTTTCGCCGATATACAGCATCGGCGCTTCGTCCATTTCGCCTTCGCCGATGACGACGGTCCCGTCGATAGGCACGCTCGACAAGATCGAATGCATGCCGTCGACAGCCAGCTGGTCTGCCCCCATCTTGTTGCCTTTCCCCATGAGTCGGCCTGCTTTAACGGCCGCCGCTTCCGTAACGCGAACGAATTCCAGTGTGAGCACTCTGTCCATATTCCTGCCTCCTGTTGCTATACGATTAAGCCGGAGCCTGTACCTGTCCGCAAATCCGCCGGCTCATCGGGCTTGCGGCAGCATATCCCGCATCATGCGATGCCTTTCATGCTGTACTACTTCTACGCTGTCTGGATAAAGTCCTGCCCCGGGAGTTTGTATAAATATAGTACACTTTATTTAAGAGAAAGCATAAAAAAACGCCTGCCGAAGCAAGCGCCGCCATGCTAAAAACGTAACTATACGTTCTATATGTATCTAATACCTTCTATATGTATTTAACACGCTCCGTTCCTTCCAATACACTACTGCGTACACCAGACGGCAGGCGGTAATCATGCCCCAGAATCGGGGTGATGCGTATGGATTCTATCAATGCTACTTTAGTGTTACTGATAGTATTGTTCTATCTCATTTCGCATAAACAAAAGTAGCCGCCCTGCTCCCCAGCAACTGCGACTACTCTTGTTCGTAAATAAATGGGGCTAGCCGTTTGTCGGCGCAGCACCTTGTTTTCATCTTCATTGTACGAGATGATGGCATGACCGTCAAGTATATTTTTCATATAAAACACGAGAGCCGGACATCGCGGAGATGTCCGGCTCTCGTCATATATTACGTCTGATTCCTATGTCTTCTATGTAAGGAAAACCATCGCTTGCGGCAGTCGGCGCTGCAGAAGGCCGTCCGCTTGTCCTTGGCGTCCCGTATGTCGACGAGGACGCCGCAGTTCCGGCAGTGGAAGGTATTCTGTACGGTCTGGGATTTCACGTTTTTAGAATGCTTCCAGTATAGCCGCTCGCAGTGGGGCGAGCAGAATTTTCTCCGCTTATCTGCCCTATGTTTCACCACGACCAGCTTGCCGCAGCGCAGGCAGCGGAAGGTACGAAGCGTCTTTCCTGCAGCCTGCTGGGACGGCGGCGTTTCGTCTTCATGGCGATGCCGGTACGCATAGCGCCGGCAGACAGCACTGCAATACTTCTGCGAAATGCGGTCGGCTATAAAGGGTTTGCCGCAGACCGGGCATATTGCTTCCCGCTCCACTGCTCCTTATACCTTCCAGTTCATGCCGACGTTGAATTGATACGTGTCTTCGTTGTCGTTGCCAAAGGTCTTTTCTACGTCGAGGAACATGTACGTCCCCTTGCTGAACTGATGGGAGAAGCCGAGGCCCACGTCGTACCAGGTGCCTTCGTTTTCGTAGGTCGTATCGAGGCGGCCCGTTTCGTCGAAGGCGCTGATATCCTGATCGCCTAAGAATTCATGGAGCACGTCGGCCTTGATGTAGAAGGTGCTCGTGTCGCTGACGTCCTTGCCGAGGCGGAAGCCGACGCGGCCGATAAGGCTGTCAATAGCGTCAAGCTGTACGCTCGTGCCCTGGCTCGTCGTGTAGTCAGCGTCGGTCACGTGAGCGTATTGGAGCTGCGCCTGCGGTTCGATGTACCAATCGCCGCCTAAGGATTTCTTGCGTCCGTATTCAGCGCTGGCCGAGTAGACGAAGTTGCTGTAGTCGCCGGTAATCTTTTCACCCAATTCGCTGTAGATGTCGAAATCATTGGACAGGCGGCCGAACTTCAATACGTAGTCCGTGTAGTGGCCCTTGTTGCCCAGCCACGTATCGTAGAACCATACGCCGCCGCGGCGAACGTCGCCTTCGCCGGCAACGTTATGGTAATCGGCCGTACCGCGCATGTAGTCGAATACGACGCCCTGACGGTGTTCACCGTCTTCCCGGTCGCCGACCTTGCGGTCATAGCCTAATTCGAACATGGTGTTCTTGCTGCGGAAGGCGTCGGACTTGCCGATGCGGTCGTGGCGCATACGGACCCAGAGGCCTTCGTCGCCGTCGATGTACCGCGCTTCGCCCATACGCTTGTTCAGACGGTCCATGTAGATGGCGTTGGAGTAGTTGACCTTGGACATAGCTACGACAGTCTTTCCTGCGTTGGAAATATCTGTACTCTTGACGCCGATGAGCTTATAGTTCGTCGTGTCTTCTACCTGTGTGCCGTTGAGACCCGTATCTGTCCCCAGGCTTTCGTTCGCCCGGGCCGCCATCATCATGACGCCGTTTGCCGACGCAGTCTGTACGCCCGGCGTGCCGTCATTTTCAAAAAATCCTTCCACCAGATCTGTCCCCGGTTTTTCCGTATTACCTGCTCCGCCTATGGCACTGTCATAATGGTGGTTTTCATCATTTCCAGCATAGTCGTCCGTACCGACTTCGTATTCGATGTTATTCACGCCGGCTCCGATCGTCATAGCCCGGAACGTCGCGCTTGAGCCCTTGCCTACTGTAGCAAAGCGCAGTCCGTCAAAGACGCCTCCGTCGCTTCTGTCAGCATACATATCCTGCTGGGTAATCGGGTCGATGACATTAATTAAATAACTGCCGTCAGCGTGCTTCATGTATACCATATCGCTGACGCTGCGGTCGGCGTCAAGGCTCATGTTGAACGTCGCGTCGCCCTTCATGTCGTAGATCGTCAGGGCATGAGCCGAGCTGTTCCGTTCCGTATTAGCCGATACGAGGTCGATGAGAGCGTTGCTGCTGCCCGTCGTGTCCACCGTCGTGATCCAGCTCTGACCCGTTACGTTCCAGCGCGAGCCTTCGCCCATAGTGAGGTTGACTTCGCCGCCTTTATAAATGGCACTGCTGAAAGCCGGGTCGAAGAACGTCGTATGTTCGCTGTTCGTGACAACGCCGGCATCTCCGTAATCGTCAGCACGACCTGTGAGCGTGCCGCCATTGCCGAGGTTAACGTTTAAAACGCCGTTGTTACCAGCAAGGATATTGCCCGTAATATGGATCTGTGCTGTATCGTTCTTAGGTGTAATATTTACTTCGCCAGCATAAGCAGAAAGAATATCGCCTGTAATGTAACTCTGTACTGTATTGCCGTTAGCATCAGTATACGAATCGTAGTTAATGTTGACGCTTGCTCTGTCCTCTACAGGTGCGTTGACCATTGTTTCATCAAGGTTTACGGCTGTGCCGGCAGCAATAGCAATGTCGGCGCTGTTTCCCTTCTGGGTTTCATCAGTTTCCTCATAACGGTCTGTACTGATATATGTCTGTCCGTCGATCGTAATATCCGCTTTGTCATACGCCCAAATCGCTCTTTCCAGTGTATTCGGATCTGCCGGATTTTCAGCATAGGTTCGGATAACATTCTGATGTCCGCTGATACTAATTTGTGCACCGTCTTCGGCGTAGAGGGACGAAATAACTTTCCTATCGTCGTTAAGATCGCCTGCATCGGTAATAACTGCTGTCGATTGAATGATATTATTTTGACTTTCTAAAGAAATATTTGTATCCGTGTTTCTCCCATCAATAGCCCCTGCAAGACTATTTATACCACCTAAAGCAGTTATGGTAACTTCACTTGCAGCTAACGCATTAATTGCCTTGCCATTACCATATCCTTCTTCATTGACAATACCTGCTGAAACAATATTATCTCCACCATTTGCTGTCATATGCACAATAGAGGAATAATCTGTCATATCAGCGTTTCTATTTGCAAAAATGCCTATTCCGTTTTCAGCGGTTGCAAAAATATTATTATTGACACCAGATAGCTGTACCGTATTATGATCAAAACCGTATTGCTTTCCCCAATACGCTGTTGTCCAAATTCCATAGTTTTGAGCTGAAATCAAGTTATTTCCATTTTCGGCATTTAATGTAACCGTACTATCAAAAGAATGAATACCCTCTTTTTGATTTTCGGATAGTATCTCATTATCACCGTTGACAGCATTGAGAGTTACTTTTCCACCGTTTTGGGAAAATACACCTATACCGGACGCATTAGTAATAGAAATCGAATTGCTACCTTCATTGGTATCCATCCTAAAGTCACCACTCGTCAGGTAAACGCCATAATATCCTGATCCAATCACAGCATTATTTCCTTGATCAGTATACATTGAAACAGAAGAATTCGTACCAACGTTAATCCCTATTCCAGCTGCATTATCATTATAAACAACATTATCTCCGGCTTTAGTATCTAGTTCGATTCCGCCGTTAGCAGCTGTAGAAGTTATTGCAAAGGAACCATTACCGGAAACAACGTTGTTTCCTTCTTCTACATCCAAAATAATTTGCGTATTCGCGTCGCTAGCAGAAAGTCCAGATCCTTTTTCCGATTCTATGTAGTTAGCCAAGCCATTTTCATCTGCTGTTCCATTCTTTTTCAACGTAACGACAGCGCCCTTTGCGGCCTGAATTCCCGAAAACGTTCCACCGCCTATATAGTTAACGCCACCATTTGCCGTCAGCGTAACAGAGCTATTACTTGCAATAATTCCATATTTTCCGCCTGCCGAAATGCTGTTATTCTTAGCCGTTAATTCAGCCGTGGAAGATGTTACGGAAAGGCCGCTTCCCTTATCAGAAGTGATATAGTTAGTATATCCTTCTGCATTGGCAATGAATCCTTCACCGCCATTAACTTGTACGGCAGTTCCATTTGTTGAGCTATAAATGTTATCGCCTTCAGTAGAAGTGACAGAAAGAGTCGACGTTGTATCCAGCACAATAGCTGATGTAGTACCAAAAACTTTCGTTCCATTTTTACTATAAATAGTCCCTATACTACTTCCTTGATTAGTGGAACTATACTGTGTTAATGATATGCCATAACCTGAGGCACCGTTTTGACCTATACCGTAAATATATGTTTGTCCATTCTGGTTGTTAAGGTTGAAAATATTGTTATTATCTGAGTCCTGAGCATTAAAGCCTTTTATTCCATATGCTGCACTGCTTATATTCGTATTATTCGCCAATGAACCAATAATTAGCGTAGGATCGCTTTCGACTTCTTTTTCTGTCGTAGTAATATCTACGGTATTACCAGTCGCCATATAAATCCCATATGTCTGCAACGTACCACCGTTTGTGTTGCCTAATGCCTCGATAGCCACCTTATTCCCATTGACTTCGGTATTTTGATTAGGACTAGCTCCCTGCACATAAAGACCTGCTGTTTGAAGCAGCCCAGAAGCCTTTTCATTGGCCATGTTCGTATGAATATGTACTGTGCCTTCAGCCTTAACAGACGTTGTTTTACCTTCTGATTTTGTGCCTTGCCCTGCTACCCAAATACCATAAACTTTACCAGCACCTGTCGCAGAAATATCAATATTTCCGCCGGCTTCTAATGAAACATCACTATATTGAGAATCTATACCATAAGAACCTTTATCATTTTTGCCTATCGAAGTAATAGTAATATCTTTTTCGGCATCAATAGAGACATTATTATTCGCTCCATAGGTTTTAATCCCCGTTGACTCTATTGCTCCATTGCCAATAGCTTGTACATCAAGAGACCCGTTTATATGGAGTTCTGCCGTACCGGCGCTGCGAACATCTATCGCAAATGCAGAGTTATTATCTGTATTTGCCAAAATAGAAATATCTGATTCCTCTTCTGTATTCAGCGTGAGATGAGCATTTTTTCCCTGTACATAAATACCGCGAGCATCACCACTATCAGGTTCATCAACAATACGATCCCCATTTTGAAGTGTTTTCTCTTCCACTCCATTAACGTCTATTTTCGGTAAATCTTCCGCCATGCCCGTCGTCCAAAGGGCCATGCTCATAGTCATACCGAGCAGCACGGCTTTTCGTAATTGTTTGCCTTTCATGCTATTTTCCTCCTTAACTACATGCTATTGCATACCAAAAAAACTACTTACATACGCAGCTGTCCTCCGCATGACAAGGGGTATGCTTCGGGAAAATGGCACGACAAAACGGCAGAACTTGCGCTCTGCCTGTATGGATATGCTATATGCAGCAGGGCAGAAATTCCCTGCGTTTTCAGGTCATATCTATTATATGAACCGTACCCCCCCCCCGTATATGATTTCACATAATTATACTGATTCGTATAGTGTGCAGCTGTTTGGCATTCCTGCCTACGGAACCGGACAGGTCTCATATTCGTTCACCCCCATTCTGTGATAATTAAGTATGGTTTTACTATACTATATTTACGGGGTGTACGCAAGATGGAAGTTAGTGTAAAATAATTGTGGGAAAACTTTACTGCACAAAAGTGAAGAACATATAAAAAGAGAAGGAACTTCTTTGGTATAATGAAATCACCACAATCTCACGCAAAGGAGTCCTTCTCATGAACATTATACAACAGATTCTTTCTCTCAGTACAGACTTTTTCAACACAAATATGGAATCGTTAGTAACGGGCCAGGCGTCC